>JBCBDH010000435.1:0-5856 GCA_038529855.1 Bacteroidota bacterium
TCTTGGCTATCCCAATCCAACTGCTCGCGATGTTGCTGCTTGGAAGGAGGTATTACTTCCCATGCATGGTGCTTATGAAGCAATTGTCAATTATCCACAGGCAGGCCCTACCAGTCTAAAGTATCCCATTGCCTTTATCACAGATGATCAACTGGAAACGAATCAATTAGGGCAATTTAAAGCGATCATTATTCCAGATGCTTCCAGCATAACTCCTAGTCAGCAAACAGTCTTGGATCAATTCGCTCTTATTCCAGGACATCATGTTCATTACATGGACCCTAGCGATGATTGGTATAATGAAGCCAATGATGAAGCTACCCGTCGCGTCAGTATGCTGGAAGTTAGAAATCCCATAGAGGCCGCCATTGGTAAACCAGAAATCTTTGTCAGAGGAATGGTCGAAGAAGCCAAAGTCGTTCAGGCTGGATTTGTAAAATCGGATATTGCAGATGAGTATCTTGTCTCCCTTAGCAATACCTTTTCTTGGGCTGTTCCCAAGAATACCACTAGTTATCTACCTCCTTACAATGATACGATGCCCACCGCTATCCCTTATAATGCCGTCCAAATTAGAGTACCTGTAAGTTTGGCAGATCAAGCTAGTATAGGGGTTAGCGCTATAGATTTAACGAATAGCAATAATCCTCTACCCGTACTTTACCTGAGTAATGTGGAGGAGTATCGAATCATTGTCCCCGATTTTCAATCGCACAAAGTAATCAAAGTCACTAAGGCGGCTATGGGAACGGAGCAAGGCTTGACTAATAGTTTTGTGCAGACAAGTCGTCCGCTCTCTCCATCTTTAAACATCAGTCCCAATCCTTCCAATGGCCTTTTCAATGTTCAATTCGAACCAAAGGTTCCTGGGAAGCATATAATCAAAGTATTTGATGGATTGGGGCAGCTGGTATTGAGTATGACCCAGGTCTTAGAAGTTTTGGATCATCGGTTTTCAGTTGATTTATCCAATCAGGTAGAAGGGCTTTACTATTTGAGTATTGAAGATTTGGAGGGGCATGTTAGTGGGGAGAAGATGATGTATGTTAGATAAGGAGTCTGCCAGGGTGGCTTTGGTCACTCTGGGCTTATTTATATATTAAATAAATATATTATTTTTTACAATAAATAATACTTGCACCTTTGAGGGTGGGACCCGCCCTCAAGACCACCGCCGCCAGCAGGGCCGATAAACCCCAAATGACGGACATAGCCATTTAGACCTTATACAAGCTCTTGAGCTGCAAAGGAGAATCTCGATGATGACTTTTCTTGGATCCAAATGAAAAGTCTCCCTAAAAGGACGCAGCAATTGAGAAATTCCATAAATATTTGCCCCATTTATTCGCACCCCCTCCCATAAAACACCCACAACACACTGATTACCAACTCTTTCCCGCCCAAAAAATATTTTAAAAAAATCTCCCCTACTCAACCAGTAAATGTCCAAAACCCACCATTCCTTCTTCCGACCAGAGCTGATAAGTCAATAGCCCACGCTTCAACTCCCGCCCCTGCAACTCAAAACCGCTCGCTGGTAAATCTTGCTTTTGAAGTAGTAGTTTTCCTTGATTATCGTATAAGCGCAAATTCACCAGTCCCTCTTGGGTGAGCTCCTTCAAAGGCATAATCTGTACCTCCCCACGACTTGGATTTGGAAATACCTGATACTGATTGACGGCCTGCGTTTGGATAAGTACTTCTTTTACTCCCGTAATGGGGTCTTGCTTCAGTAGAAAAACTTCATCGCTCCCAGGCATAGTGACGGCGACCAATCGGCCATCAGGACTTACATCAAAATGATGAATAGGCAAAGCAGGTAGATCGAAGGTTTCTTCATTGACAGCTAGTTGATGAGGGACATTGTCTTCAGCAGCGCGGAGTAAAGTGTATTGATTACCTTGTTCATCAAAATCAATAGCGATGGGCGTGTGATTAGGACCATAGGTTTGGGTTTGGACAAAGACCAGATTTTCTGGGTCAAAAAATTCTACAGTTTGATCATCATTGCTGCATACGGCAAATTGATGTGCGGAAGGATCATAGGCTATTCGAGTAGGATTGGAGCCGCAAGGATAGATTCCTAATTTGGCAGCCCCTTCTCCGATATTCCCAATGATGGCTATTGCATCGTCATTTTTCAGCGTGACGGCAGCCAGAAAACCCAAATCTGTTGATTTTGAAATGGCAATTTGTAGAGGAAAACTCTCTAGCGCAATATCAGCTACAATCTGGTGATCACTCAAACGAATAATTTTTACAGCATCGCTAAAGGGAGTCGCCAATACGCTATAGGCGCCATCAGGCGTAATCTTAAAATCGCTGCGAATACCATAATTCGTCCAGCTAATTCCTGTATTCCCAGAGGGAAAGGTACTACTCAATTGACTATTACTTCCATCGAGATTGACGACTCCAATCGCATCTGTTCCTCCACTGTTCAGCACATAGGCTTGTGCATCACCTGGAAGGACAAATACTTGACCAGGTTTACTCCCTCCTGAGGGAACCGACTTTACAATTTCCATCGTTTCCAGATCAATCACATCCAGTTGATTGTCCAGACGTTTGGCCATGAGGGCATAACGATTATCTGAGGTAATGGCCGCCTCATAAGTTTCTGCACTGCTGAAAGGAATAATGGTTTCCGGGCTTTCCTCCTCTACATCAATGACGGATAAGCTTCCAGAAAGGGAATTGGCGATCAGCAGCTTTTTCCCATCAGGACTAAATCTGGCAGAGTAAGCCACATCTGCTTCTAGTTCAGAACCTGTAGCTGACTTTCCCAGATAAGTAAGGGTATTGGCATTTTCAAAATCGTAGAAATAAATTCCTTCAAAACGCAGTGGATCACAGGCCACCAGACGCTTACCCATTGGTGACATGACGCCATTTTGAATAGGACGCCCTTGGGAAAGACTAACAATATCTCCTGTATCAAAATCAATTAGATGGAGGTAGAACTGCCCAGATACGGCAAATTGTCGATCAGCACTTGTGCCCACCCAATTGGGGCTACTTGTCGTATTGATCACTTGCACATCCCCCTGATCAAAACGAACCAATAAGGCAGTGCCGCTTCCTCCTGGCAAAAAAGCCCGATTGCCATCCATATTCACCGCTATCGGGCTATAAGCAGAAGGAATCAATTGATCAATCGTAATCTGATCAATAAGGCGAATACTGTCCAAACCGATCAAACTAATTGTCGAGCTATTACCCGCATCTACAGTGACTAAACGCTGACCGTCTCCGCTCATACCAATGGCTCCCAGACCAGGTACATTTTCTAATTCCGTCAGTATCGACCCTGTACTAGAGTTGTAAAATCGAAGGGAATTTTCACTGCGAGCAATAATATAACTCCCGTCAGGAGCAATCTCAAAATCATTCCAATAAAGCGTATTTCGGGGGCTGGAAGTAATGAAAGAAAACTTATAAATATAACTCTCAAAAGAGGAGATTGTAGCGATTTTACTCAGGGTGTTCAGATCAATCACTTCCAATACATCACTTTCATCACAGGCAACAGCTGCAATGGCTCCATTCCTACTTACCCGAACTTTATTGGGTTGAGCAGCAGTGGGTATAACCGCAGCCACGGAATAATCCGCTAAATTGACAATGTACAATTCATCACTACTATAGCAGGGCACCAATGCATAATCCGCCGTAGTGATCACTTCAATGGGTTGTTGACCAACGGGAATATCAGCTACGATGGACTGGCTAGACCAGTCAAAAACGGATACATTATTAGTCGTTCGATGGGGAACGAGAATTTGCTCTCCATCCTGCGTAAAAACCATTTGTCCAATATAATCTCCTTCGATGGCATCACCAGCAGGCAAAACCAGGGCCTCTCCACGAAGGTCGGCATGAGGGAATTCCGTTTTAGGTTTTTGTTGCTGTATCAATACATCCCCATCCGCTTGGTCAAGCGGATTTTGGGCAATTACTAAAGTAATAAGGAGAAAGAGAAAAAGGGTAGAAGTGACTTGTTTCATAATAGTTAGGGCTTGTGTTGTAGGCTCCAATAATGCTACTAAAGATAGCGCTTTTGCCCCTCCATTCTCTTTTATTTTCCACATTCTTTTATCCAAATCCGCTTAAACTGTTGTATTTTCACAGAATACCCTTTTACTAACTGCTGCCCACTGTGATGAATACCACAAGTCTGTTCTATTTATTATTGGCCCTATTCTATCAAGCCCCTTCTACCCTACCTACTAATTCGGCCTGTGTGGGTGCAGTAGATGCAGGTCCTGATCAAGCGGTCTGTACACCAGGAGAGTCCGTGATTTTAAATGGCAGTATTGATGGGATCGTATATGAAATGAATTGGATACCTGCTGCTGGCTTGGACGATCCCAATAGCCTAAGCCCAACAGCGACTGTTTTTGGACCTGCAGTATATGAACTCAGTGCTCTCATTTACGATCCTGACGGCCCCAACCTAATTATCAATGGTGATTTTGAGAGTGGCCCAGCAGGTATAACTAGTGATTTTAGCTTTGCCGCTCCCAGCAATCCATTTGCACTAGCTAATCCAGGCACCTATACCGTTACAACTTCGCCAAGCATCGTATTTTCCAATTTTCCACCCTGTGATGACATTACCTTTGGCGATGGGACAGGAAATATGATGATCGTCAATGGCGGGAGTGGAAATGGCGAAAGGGTTTGGTGCCAAACCGTCGCCGTCACGCCCAACACCCCATATACTTTTAGTGCCTTTTTTGGCAGTATCCACCCCATTTCCCCAGCTACACTTGAAATAACGATCAATGGGGCATCTATTGGACAAAGCAATCTACCTGGTGCAATCTGTGCCTGGACCTCTTTTTCCGAGGTCTGGAACTCTGGTCCTAGTACAACGGCAGAAATTTGTATCCTCGACATAGGCAACAATAGTCAATTCTTTGGCAACGACTATGTCTTAGACGAAATCTCCCTAATCGGCCCCTGCCGCACCAGCGACCAAGTAAGCATCAATGTACTCGATCCACAAGCCATCGTGACCAATCCAATCGTCAATATACCTTGTGAGAATCAATGTACTACTTTGAGTGTTTCCAGCAATCAGCCTGGTGCTTCCTATCAATGGACCGCTAGTGGAGGAGGGATTATCCTAAGTGGTGCTGATAGCCCCAATCCCGAAGTTTGCGTAGCAGGTACCTACTCAGTCGTCGCAACTGTCAATAATTTTGGTATTAGCTGTAGTTCTCCCCCTTCGGCAGTTTCTGTATTAGTAGATGGCTTTCTCCCACTCAGTCCCCAAATCCTTGGAGCAGATACCATCTGCGGCACCAGTAATGAGTTCTATTCAATCACCAATGGGTTTCCCGATTATACTTATACTTGGGAAATAGATGGTGGAACCATCACGAGTGGTCAAGGGACAGCAGGAGTAGAAGTGGCTTGGGATGGAGATGACTTGGGCGTTATTTGCGCTTTTGCTCAAAATACTTGTGGACTTAGCCCCTTAAATTGTTTCCCCGTTTTTGTTGGTGCCTTAGATAGTATGGTAGTAGATACGCTCCTTTGTCAAGGCGACACCCTACAATTAGAAGGAACCCCCTATTTTGAATCAGGCATTTATTACGACACCCTACAAAACCTTCTGGGCTGTGACACCCTATTCCGCCTCAATTTAATAGTGCTATCCTCTGATACCACAGAAATATTCTTAAGCGATTGCGATCCCAATCAAGTAGGTATCATCCAAACGATTTTGACCAATAGCAATGGCTGTGATTCCCTCGTCATCACTCAAACTGATTTACTCAACTCTGACACCACAGAAATCTTCTTGACCAACTGTGACCTCAATCAAGTGGGAACTACACAAACCCT
>JBCBDH010000436.1:0-5852 GCA_038529855.1 Bacteroidota bacterium
ATATCCGCAAGCGATTTTGGGAAGTCTTGGAGGAGGAAGATCCCAAGAACAGAGTGGATAAGGGACTGTTGTATCTGAGTTTGGCGATGTTTGTTTGGGTCTTTGCAGGGCTTTGGTCGCTGGGGTTTTCTGATACCCTGGTGTATTTGATGGGGGTGAGTTTACTGTCTACCTTTAATAATCTGTTCTTACTACTCGCTCTGTTTTACTTTTCCTACGCGCCTGAATTTATCTACAAAAATCAGCAGAACATCAACAAGATTATTGGGGTCATCATTCTGGTCGCTGCCTTGACCGTTGGTTTGGATCAATGGGGTGGGGGAATGGTGGAGACTGAGATAGGACGTATTCGACTGAGTGGTATTCCCGATTTATTGCTTTCGGGTTTTCTCTCTTGTTTATTGGCCATTTCTTTTTATCGGACCTTTGCCAATCGAGATTTGCAGATTGTAGCTGTTATTTCAGTGGCTTCTATTGTCTTGATGTTTGTGTCTCAATTGCCAGAAGTTTTTCCAGGCTTGGTAACGCCTTTTAATAAGAACCTGATTAAAATTATTGCCAAAACATCGCTGATTGCGGTGGCTTTGGTATTGGCCACTAGCTGGGTTATTCGCCTGGCAAGTACGCCCAAGGCTCGGGAGATGGCCATTCATTTTATGGATTGGTCTTTGGTTAAAATCAGCATCCCTTCCAAGGAGGTGTTTGATCAAACGATAGACTTTGGCGCCAAAACTACTCAGTACAAGAACCTACTCAAATTTGCGGTGCGCCGCAGCTATGGGGAAGGGCTCGAACAATACATTCGGGTAAATACGGCTGGAGAGATTAAAAACCAAACCTATCTCAGTCGAATCATCGACGATATCAATGATCTGCTGGTATTAGAAGAGTCGCAAAGATTGGAAAGACGCGATCTATTTACCTTTATTGGCGATGCCCAATATCGTCTTCGCATCATTCCCGAGCAGATCATCATAGATAAAGCACTGCTGGGAGAATTTGTACAAAATACTGAAAACGAGCAGTATAAGGCCCTTTGTGACTAATTGTAATTGAGTTACACTTCCCCACAAAGAACAATTATTTACAATACTTTAAAACAAGACTAGCTTGTATAAGCTCCTGCCGCTACTTTGGGATTTTAACTAAATCCATCGCTTATGCAAAGCCAGACCCAAGCGACGACCTGGGGGCATCCCAAAGGTTTGTTTTACCTTTTTTTCGCAGAACTATGGGAGCGCTTCTCCTTTTACGGCATGCGCGCACTGCTCACCTTGTACATGACACAACAATTGCTTTTTTCTGATGAAATGTCCTTTGGTATCTATGCGGCCTATATGTCTTTGGTTTACATTACCCCTACTATTGGCGGTATTATAGCTGATCAAATCATTGGCTATCGAAAGGCCATTATGCTTGGAGGTATCCTTATGGCATTGGGTCACTTTTTTCTCACGATTGAACAGCCTTTGTTTTTTTATGGCTCTTTGGGGTTGATCATCGTTGGTAATGGTTTTTTCAAACCCAATATTTCCTCCTTCCTTGGCACTTTGTATGAGCAAGGCGATACGCGGCGCGATTCGGGCTTTACCATTTTTTATATGGGTATTAATATTGGGGGAGCGGTAGCGCCCTTGCTCTGTGCTTGGTTGGCAGATTTGTATGGCTGGCATTATGGCTTTATGCTGGCGGGTTTTGGAATGCTGTTGGGGCTTTTTTATTTCCAAAGAGGACTTCAACAAGAAGTATTTGGTACAGAGGGGCTATTGCCCAATCCCAATTATTACGAAACTAAAAAACTGGGCTTGAGCCGTGGGGCTTGGGTAAATATTGGTGCTTTTCTAGCTACGCCGTTTTTTGCTTTGATGATCTATGGCTATGCTTATGAGCACTACTTGGTTTGGGTGGTTTCGGTCCTACTGGTCATTGCGCTGGTTTATATTTACCGCCAGATCAATTCCACGGATCAAAGTCGACTGATGGTCACCATTTATTTCACCGTCTTAGCCACCTTATTTTGGGCCATTTTTGAACAAGCGGGCAGCTCGCTAACGCTCTTTGCCAGCCGCAATGTCGAGCTAATTGGCATCAATGCCGCCCAAACCAACAGCATCAACTCCACTTTCATCATCCTATTGGCCATCCCTTTCTCCTGGCTCTGGACCTTTTTGGATCGCAATAAAATCAATCCCAATTCCGCCATTAAATTTGGTTTAGGACTATTACTATTAGGACTGGGCTTTGTCATCTTTGCACTCTCCGCCCGCAGTGCCAATGCTGCTGCCCAAACCTCAATGTCTTATTTGATCTTGGGCTATTTTGTATTAACGGTGGGTGAGCTTTTTCTATCCCCCATTGGCTTGGCCAAGATGACGGAGCTGTCTCCACTCAAGTATGTCGCTTTTATCATGGGGGTCTGGTTTTCCTCCTCTTTCTTTGGGCATTACTTCGCTGGTAAAATAGCACAGCTCACGGCTGTCAAAGCGGGTGAGCTTAGCCCCTTGGCCCAAGGGTTTTGGGGTGATTTGGTGACTTGGGTGAGTGGTTTGGAAGCGGAGCAAATGGAGCAAATGGGAGATGGCTTTATCCAATTGTATTCCTATGTCTCAGTTTATGCCGTTTTTGGATTGATTAGTATTTGGGTGGGAATGTTGGCATTTTTGCTTTCGCCTGTGGTGAAGAAATGGATGAGAGGGATACATTGATCCTGCTGACGGTAGGATTTTGGTGGGGACTGCCCCCGCTTGCAACTGACCCCCGCGCACAACTGTGAATCCCCACTTGCAACTAACTCCCGCGCGCAACTGTCGGACTGAACCCGCTGCCGTTGCACTTTGGCGGGGATTCAGTCCGACAGAGCAGCCCGCGACCGCCTCCTTCTCAAAATCAGTGTCGTGAAGAATATTTGCCTTCACGAGCAAAATCGTTTTACTCTTTCCACACTTTTACGAAAGAGAGGTGCTGCATTTCTCCATTGGAGCGATGTAATTGTACGTGATAAGCACCTGCTGCTAATTGGGCAATGTTCAGTTCGAGCTCATTAAATCCTTTGTGGATGGCGCTTCTTTCGAAGAAAACCTCTTGTCCCAGGGCATTGATCACTCGTAAGTCAAAAGTCTCTTCAACTGGACTTTCAAAACTCAAACTCAACAGATCAGTTGCTGGATTGGGATAGACTTTGATTTGACCAAAGCTGGCCAGACTTTGACTGCTTGGCTTCGTCTTGGGCTCTTCGTCTTGTACAACTGGAGCAGGGCGGCTACTGCTGATGGGGATCAATACGGGAATGGAGGAAACCTCAACGTTTAGGTTATTCCCACTGACGTTCATGCTGCCCGTATAAGCGGTATTCGCCAAATCGTGTAGCCATTCTGCGGCGCCTGTGGAGATCGTCAAGCCTTGACTGAGTATGGAAGAAACGTCCACGCTCACATTAGTAAGATTAGTCGAATTGGTCAAGTCATTCCGCAAATCAGTAATCGCCTGATCACCCTGAGCATCAGCGACTTCTGTACCATTCCAAACTACTAGGTATTCTGGTGTTGTGCTACCTTCTGAACTCAGTACATAGGCATACAAATTCGTGCCGCTGATATTATCCCCATCATTGATGGCGCGAAGAAAGCGCTGATCGCCTACCTCCGTTCGGAAGTTTTTAAGCATATCAAAGGAGACTTTAGGCTTATTTTTATCTGGCCCTCCACTGGAATTGATTTCATACAAACCACTGCTGTTGTATTGACCAACGATTGGATCATCCCATGCCTCGTAAATCGTCGCATGATAAATACCGATCCTTGCCATCAGCAAAATGGAGCGCATCAGATAGAGACCCTGTGCAAATTCACCCACATGCGGTGCACCTGCATTGGGAGCACTGTCATAACCAAACTCAGAGACGTAAATCTTTGCTCGATAGCCACCAGGTGTACTAGGGTCCTGATTAGGGATGTTCTTATTTCTCCAATATACCAAGTTCTTGATAAATTGAAATTGGGAGGCATCTGACTCAGGAGGAGCCGTTAGATTGGAAATCTTCTTGCGCAAGTCCTGAGAAGAGCCCGCGTCAATCTGGAAGCTGTAGGGATGTACGCTAATGCCATAGGTTGCATCCAATTTATCACAAGGAACTCGAGCACCAATGTGGTCAAAGATAGAGTAGTTGTTGCCGATCAGATTAATCAAGCCTTCGGGACGGAAAGCCTGAAAGGCACCAGGCATCACTTTCATGGGCCAGGTATCAGGAGGTGTATTATTAAAGTACTGCGCTACGCCATCCAACATGCCGCGATTGATTTCTCGATAGACGACGGGGTCTTCATACTGCCAGGCTTCATTGCCCACTTCCAGAAAATCAGCATAACAACTGCCCGAGCTACAAGAAGCCTCTGCAAAGGCAAAACCATAGTCTTTGGCATTATTGTAAATCTGTGTCAAATCGTCATTCCCCCATTGGTCTTCCGTCCAAAGCTTGGTAGGGAAACTGTAAGGATCGGGTTGTCCATTAACTTGTGTAGACAATTGTAGGGAAGCAATGATGTCAATATCTGTTCTGCCCTGACTGGCCCAGCGACCCTTCCAACCCGCATAGCGCTCCATCAAAGAATTAATGGCTGGATTGCTAAAGGTGCCAATTTCGGCAGGAGGGCCATCTCTGGGCTCTAGCCCCGTTCCATAGTCGATATTGATGAAGTGGAAGGAACGGACGTGAGAGGAGAGGTCGAGAATAAAGTCTTCAGTTGCATCAGGCTGTAGGTTGTAAGTATACAAAGTATAGACCTGATCCATAGAGGTCGATTTGACGCCAATGCCAATCATGTCGCTAAAGGAGTAGGGGCTTGGATTGTCAGATTTAAAGGATAAGGTCGCTGGGTCAGCTGGATCATAAACGAAGTTGCTTCCCAACTGGCAAAGTCCTGCATTAGCATCTGGAAGGCAAGGATTGGGATTGGTCGTCACTGGACAGTAAGTGCTACTGAAAACAGCCGTCAATACATTCGAGGCATTATTTTGATCGCCATTGGTATTGGATACTCGACCTGCGGGTAAGCTCAATTGGATGGTAGAGCCAAAACCACCTGTAGGGAAAATCCCCATAGTGAATACCCCACTACCAGCGACCACCTCTCTCAAGAAATCGAGATTGCCATTGGTCACATTGAAATCGGATTCAGTCAGCGTACTACTATTAATAGCCTCTGCAAATTCAATCTCAACGATAAAAGGTTCATTGGGCGAATCAAGACCAACTACAGAAAGATTAACATCAAAGTCGCCTTGTGGAGGGGGTGGAGGGCCACCTACCGTAGCGATGGCTTCATCATCTTCGTTAACTGTTGAACAGCAAGTCCCATTTCCTGGGGTGGCGTCTGGATCATTGGGATTAGCAGTGGCTACCTCTGCCCAAGCCACCATAGGTGGATTCTCTTGCAAGATGAATACACTAATGGTAATACTTTGCGGATCATTGGGTGCCAGACTCCCCACGGTCCAAGTTTGGCTACCATTAAAATCATAAGTGCCTTGGGTCGCGGTATATTCGTTTCCACCTTCTAGTACATTACCCGTAGGTATGGGGAAAGCGACCGTTACATTATTAGCCGTTTGTGGCCCTTTGTTTACCAATGTTGCAGTAAATGCTCTGTAACTGAACCGTTGAAAATTGGTATTATCTACTGTCATGGTCAGCTCTAGGTCCGCTCCGCTTGAGCTTACGCTGTATAGGACAGATAAGGTATTGGAAGCCGTGTTTTGATTCCCGCCACTATCCGTGACTCTATTGGCGGGTAGATCAATGGTAATGGTACTTGGATTGGGGCCTGTTGGGGTAATATCCAAGGTATAATCCTGTC
>JBCBDH010000437.1:0-5844 GCA_038529855.1 Bacteroidota bacterium
CATTGCAATGCGCAGATGAATACGCGAATGGTACAGGAGTTTTGCCCGATTGATGGGCCGAGCAGAGCGATGCACTCCTGGGATGTCCTTAAATCGCGCGGTCTGCAAAGCTCTGGCCTTGATCACCCGCTCGGCAATCACCTCGCTGCTCTCTGACGGCGCCTCCCCATCCGCCAGCTCCTCATAACTTACTGGCGTCACCTCTACATGCAAATCAATTCTATCCATGAGCGGCCCTGAGATTTTATTCAAATAACGTTGTACGACGCCAGGGGCGCAGGAGCATTCGTTGACGGGATGGTTATAATTACCACATGGACAGGGGTTGCAGGCTGCCACCAAAACAAAGTTGGCTGGATAATCTACCGATACTTTAGCGCGAGAAATGGTAACACTTCGCTGCTCCATAGGCTGGCGGAGGACTTCCAATACCCCGCGTTTGAATTCTGGTAATTCATCCAGAAACAGCACGCCATTATGGGCCAAGGAAATCTCACCAGGTCGCGGATTAGAGCCACCGCCTACCAGTGCAGCATCACTAATCGTATGATGGGGGGCGCGGAAGGGGCGAATGGTGACAAGCGAAGAATCTCTGCTTAGATTACCTGCGACAGAGTGAATTTTGGTTGTTTCCAGGGCTTCGTGAAGGTCTAGTGGGGGGAGGATGGTGGGCATGCGGCGGGCCAGCATGGTTTTGCCTGCACCTGGAGGCCCGATGAGGATGACATTGTGACCACCTGCTGCTGCAATTTCCAGGGCCTTTTTGATATTTTGTTGTCCCTTGACATCGGCAAAGTCGACTTCGTATTGGTTGTGGCGATGGAAAAACTCTTCTCTGGTATCTACTTGGGTAGCTTTTAAATCCTTTTCTTGGTTGAAGAAAGCAATGGCCTCTTTGAGATTATCAATACCATAGACCTCTAGATCATTGACGATAGCTGCCTCTCTCGCATTTTGGCGAGGGAGGATAATGCCTTTGTATTTTTCCTTTCTCGCTTGAATAGCAATAGGCAAGGCGCCAATGATAGGGCGAAGCCCTCCATCCAGGGCCAGCTCACCCATCATGAGGTAGCGGTCCAAGCCTTCCGCTTTGATTTGGCGGGTGCTGGCTAGGATGCCCAAGGCAATGGGGAGATCATAGGCGGCACCTTCCTTGCGGATGGCGGCTGGGGCCAGATTGACGACCAGCTTGACGCGAGGGAGGCGGTAGCCGACGTTTTTTAGTGCCGCCTCTATCCTTTGCGTACCTTCGCGCACGGCCACATCTGGTAGACCGATCAAGTGATAAAATTGTTGGCCAGCAGCGACCGTTCCGCCTGCATTGACTTCTATGGTGATGGTTTTGGCATGTACGCCTTGTACGGCACTAGCAAAGGTTTTGACGAGCATAGTATTGGTGTTTAAAAACCGCCCAAAGATAAGGCATCAGATACCTTTTGTTAAAGCTGTTTTCTTAAAAGGACGCAAAAGCAGCAAAATTCCATAAAAAAATTCTTGGTCTTTTCAGGGATAGGGGATGGAATATTTTGTAAGTAACTGATATAGAGTGGATTGTGGAACTGATTTTTTTAATAATTTTTTTGTCTTTGTCGGCTAGAAAACGATTGGGGGTCCTTTTATTCTGCCTATTCCTCTCTGTAAGAATTAGGATTATCCTTAATGGTATCATTTTTGGATAATTGTAAATCGTCTTATTCCCCCTCTTTTAGTTGTGATAATTGCCTCTACAAAATCCTACTCGACCCCCTGTTAATTGATCTTACTCCCCTTTCATTGAATCGCTATTTAGAATCATTAGTTTAATACGACAATCGTTATGAAACGAACAGGATTACTTTTAATCTGCTTTTTTATCTTTCAAGCAACAGGTTTTTCACAGTTTTTCGAGATCGGAGGGTTTATGGGGGTTTCCAATTATGCAGGAGATCTTACCCCTAATGCATATGTCTCCAAAGAATACAACATGGCTATGGGTTTGGTGGCGCGTTATAATATGATGCACAACCTGTCTTTTAAAGCCAGTTTTATCAAAGGAGCGATATCGGGCACAGATGAACATTCGACTGTTTACTCTGGTCGTCGAATTCGAAATTTGAGCTTCCAGTCGGATATCTATGAGCTATCATTACAGGCAGAATTTAATATTATTGGATATGATGTACTAGAAAACATTACCCAATTGTCGCCTTATCTTTTGGCGGGTATTTCTACCTTTTATTTCAATCCAAGGGCTTATTACGATAATCGTTGGCATGAATTACAGCCATTGGGTACAGAGGGGCAAGGTTTAGATGGCTATGGTAAAAAATATAGCCGCGTACAAATCGCTATTCCAATGGGGATAGGGATGAAGGTATCGATCACTGAAAAGGCCAACCTGGCTTTTGAAGCGGGTTTCCGCAAAACATTTACCGATTATTTAGATGATGTTAGTACGGCCTATCCAAATCCAGATGATCTGGCAGAAGTCAGCAATCTAACCGCCAAGTTATCCTATCGAATGGATGAGTATGACCCAACCCTAAATATTGATCCAACGAATGGAACGCGAGGGAATCCCGACCATAAAGATTGGTATATGTTTACTGGAATGACTTTTACCTTTAATCTAGGTATGAACTCCGTAGGCACCCGTCCTATTCCAAGAGGTCGCCCGATTTTCTAATCAGCTGGTCTGAAACAATAGTAAAAATGCCTTGGTGGATGGTCCCATCAAGGCATTTTTATTGGATGAACGGTCGAGAATAGGGTTTGTTAGTCCTCTTCTTTCTTCATCGTCAAGCTTGTATATACAATGTCAATGAAGCGCTTGGGTTTCATAAAACCCTGGCCCCATTGTTCGTCAAATTCTTCACTAAGCTTAGCCGCCTGCACTTCTTCCACACTTTTGCCTTCCGCAATGGCCTTTTGGACGCGATCCCGAATAGTGACCAACATATCGCGATAAATCATCAACTCTTTCTTATTGGATACCTTTCCATGACCAGGTATAATGATCGTTTCTTCATCTGCCAAAAATAGAACCCGATTGGCAGACTCGATCAGCCCATCAATCGAGCCGTCCGAAGACAAGTCGACATAGGGATAGCGACCATTAAAATAAGTATCCCCCAGGTGCATGATATTGCTTTGGGTGAAGTGAATGATGGCATCTCCATCCGTATGGGCATTGTGTACGTGAAAGATAAAAATCTTTTCTCCATTGAGGTAGAGCGTTAGGTTCTCCGAAAAAGTGACCTCAGGGAGCGCCTCTTCAGGGGCTGGTGGAATCTGGCGATTGAAAGCCTTTATATTTTGCCCCTTGCTTTTGCGTTCATATACATTTTCATGGGCCATGAGCAAGGCTCCAGCCTTATTGAAATTTTCGTTACCACCTGTATGATCCCCATGCCAATGGGTATTGAGTAGATAATTGATGGGCTGATCTGATAGCTCGGCAATGGCGGCTTGTATTTTTTCGGATAGGGGGGCATATTGATCGTCGATCATAAAAACGCCGTCTTCTCCAATAGATACCCCTATATTTCCACCCCTTCCAGTGAGCATATAGATGCTGTCTGTTAGTTTTTCGCTTTTGACTTCTACATCATCAAAACCTTGGGCAATGCTGATAGATAGAGGGAGTAAACCCAGGAGGAGGATTAGTAATTTTGTTTTCATAATGCATGATTTAGCTTGATGATTTTTCCATAAAGCAGTGTCAATATAGCAATTCCCTATATCCCAGCGTTAAAAATTACTTAAATTGCAAGTAATTGAGACATGCGGCTTAATAATTGATATTTATTTTACTATGATCGTGAGGGATTTAATCATTTTTACCTTTCTGTTTGCTTTCTCCGTCCAATTGTCGGCTTCCGATCTTGTTTTTACCAATCGAGTAGCAACCGCTTTGCATCCACTAACCGTTCATACGGACTCTAGTTTTAGTAAGGCGACCCAGCAACTGATCCGTGAAGGAGAATTGCTTACGGTTATTGGTGAGACAGTTCGAGAGCATGAAGACGATGCGCAGAATCAAACCTTTAAATGGTATCAAATTCGGCAGTCTGATGGTCAGATTGGGTGGGTTTTTGGAGATGGATTAGCTGTGATCTTAGCAGATGATCAAGTAGAGCCCATGCTCAAATCTTACCACAAATCACGGCATCAATTCAGCAGTGGTTTTGAAAAGGGCGTCATTTGGGTAGCCGCCATTGAAGGGCGAGATAATTTTCACAAACAGGCTTATCTTAACCCTATCTACAAAGAACAATACCTCGTGATTACCAATGATCGAGGCCGCTCTGTACACATCAATTACGCAGGGCTAAGTACGCAGGGAGAAAATACCATTGGCGATTTTACGATCCAAGACATTACTGGCGACAACATCGCAGAAATTATCCTAACCCGTATTGGTAAAAGTACAGGTAGTCTTCGCGAAAATCGGACTCTGGAAGTTTTTTCCTTTCAGGCAGGCACCTTACACAGCGTACTTGATGAGTACCTAAATCTCAATTACAGCGATGGGCTTCCTGCACCTTCTCTTTACAAACAGGTAGAAATAGATAAAGGCAGTATTCGCATCTCTTATGTCGATTATTTACCCTGTAAGGATTATCAGCTCGCTTATCAATACGATCCAAAAGGCGAGACCAAGGAGCGCTGCATGGAATATGTCACCTATACCTATTTGTGGAGTGAACGAGATAAGACCTATCAATTATTCTACGAACCTACACACACCTATCCGCGTGCAGGTGTAAAACAGACTGGGCATTTTCTTCGAAAAGCGCCCAATACTAATGCAGCTAAGGTAGCGGCAGTAAAGAAAACAGATTTACTTCGCGTCGTAAAACACTATGAGGAATACTTAAGGGAGGAGAATGTAAAAATGGTGAGAAATTACCTCTATGTACAGTTGCCTTCAGGTCAATATGGCTATCTCCCCGCAGAAGCAGTTGGATTTATCCATACTGAACATGCCACAATACTCAATACTTATTATGCCAATCCTCCATTGTCAAAAACTGATTGGCGATCAGACGAGCCCTTTCTCAAAGTGCAAATTCCCAGACAGGATGCCGTTTCTTCTGGCAAATAGGGATGCTGCGCATTATGATGCTTGCGTTACAAATAAATAAGGACTAGGAAAATTTACTTAGTGATAACTTGCCGAGCGGCTTTCATGGGTACGCCAATACACTGCTTTTCCATATAGCTCATCATCCTATTCATCAGATCCAAGGTATCTTGATCTAAACCCTCCAAATCCTTCTTAAACACAGAATTGATGGCATGAGACTTAATAGCCTTGATCTTGGCAGGTACGCCTTTCATGGCTATTTCTATCTGACGCTGACGGTAAACAAGGCCAAATTCGTCGAGCTTTTCCTGCAATAGCTCTCTAACACGGCCTACTTCCTGTTCGCGGAAGGCCAAGTTCTGATGAGCTAATGAGCGAATATCTTCGATTTCGATATAATTGACTGGAAATTGCTTAACTACTTCAGGATTGACATTATGAGGAATGGCCAAATCAATGATCAATTTTTCATCGGTCTCACCAGCTAATAATTGATGGTACAATTCAACGTCGAGAAAAGCCTTAGTTGCTCCCGTACAAATAATGATAGCATCAAAGCCTTTGGTATAGCTTTTCAGATCCTCCAAAGCGTAAGCTGAGCCAGATAGCTTGTCCGCTAAGTCCACAGCGCGTTGCAGCGTGCGATTGAATACCGTAACCTGACTGTACTGATGCTTGAGTAAAAATTTGGCAACCAGTGCATTGGTCTGACCAGCGCCAATCAACAATATTCTGGATTTTCTCGACAAACGAGATTGCATTAACTTTTGGATAGC
>JBCBDH010000438.1:0-5819 GCA_038529855.1 Bacteroidota bacterium
AATGATCCAATACAATAAATTAATAAGTCGATTCTTCCAAGTGGTCTGAGCAAAATAGCCATTGATGAAGAGGATAGGCATGGCGACCGTAATGGCCACAAACATTCCATGCCAGGCTCCATGCTGGAAGGTATCAAAATCGCCCTCTTGGTTGATTCCATCATTATTAAAATTCAAAAGGAAAAAAGAGAGGAAGAAAGAAAGAACAAGGCATAGACCAAGCATAAGTAGACGACTGCCCTGTGTGGGCGCTTGCTCTGACCGACCTATTGAACCCATCCAAGCATTTCCAAATACGGCTTTGTGGTAGTATAAGGAGCCAATTGTGATGGGCATTAAGGTGGCTAGCGCCATGGAAAGCCAGTTGATTTCATTCATAGTTGAGGTTTTTATAGTGCGCTGTCGGACTGACTCCCCGCCAAAGTGCCAACGGCGGCGGGGTCAGTCCGACAGTTTGCGGGACGAAATATACAAATTCTTTTGTGGGACACTCAAGGGGTATTCTACTTATTGGTCGCCAAGCACTAGGGATAGAGCGATCAACTATTTGCGTTTAAATATTCTATTGGGGTATAGAATCAACTGGATAAAATTAAACTCTAGATTATTAAAGGAAACGGCTGATTCAGAATCGATGGTTAAAAACAGATTAGGATACCATCGTAAATTCGTCCTTAGAATAAAGCCCTGAAGTCGATTGGGGCGAATGTCCCAACCAAAAGTAAGCCCATAGGCCCACTGATTATCCGCTGCATCAATTGTCCTTTGGCCCTCAAAGGATTCGTTAAAAGACAGCTTTTCATAACTAATGGCTGGACCGACAAAAGGTACAAAGCCGTGATAATCAAATAGGTATTTGGTGGCTTCTGCAACAAAGGATTTCCTATTCAAAACCTGAACAGCACCATAGGTACTAGTCGACGTTCCATAGCCTCTATATCCAATGGCAAAGTTGATATCTGAATTGTTGAGGTAATAGCCCAGGGTGATGTCCAGCATAATGGAGGTACTATATTTTTCTATATAGGGTCGCTCCTTTTGATTATAGCTGCTCTCGCTAAGCCAAAAGGCTGCTGAAAGCCCCGCACCTATATAAAAGCCATTGAGCCGTTTTTGCTCAGCCAGTTTTTTTGTCACCTCCTGCGTCCTTCCCGATTCCCAACCCTTCTCTGCTCCCAGGGTCGTATCAATAATGTATTTATAGGATAAAGTAGTGTAAATGGGGGGTGTGGTGATGCTGGCAATGGCATCTCTTGAAATGTAATAGTCTCTTTGGTTGGCATAGTTCCAGGCCATTCCTAACTCGAATAGGTGCTTCTTTGAATTGAAGGTGATGCCGCCAAGAAGCGGAAAGGCATTTTGGTTGAGTTCAGGTCCGTTGGGGTATTCAAAATTATTATTTTGATGTTCAAAATAAAAAGGGGCCAGTGAAGTACCAATGAAGGGCCTGATCTTGCCTTGCTCAATTCGCCAGGGGTAATATTTGAAGATGGTTTCTACGCCTCTGTAAGCGGTAATTTCCTGATTGTCTTTGTCTGTACTTGCGCTTGATAAAGGAATGGCAATGTAGAAGTCTGCATGTCCCCAAAAGTGCGTACCGCCAATTAGGAATCTGGGGGTTAGATTGGAGGACAAACTGGCTGGACTAATGCCCCCATCGCTATTGATGTATTGGGACTTACCCACAAAGCTTGTTTCCACATCAAGCCCCAAGGTGAGCTGGGCAAAACGATGTCTGGTTTGTTTTTCGATGTAGATTTGTCCAAATACAAAAGAGGGGATTAAGCAAAGGAGCAGAGCGAGCAATTTTTTCATTTGCGTTGATCTTGTTGGTGCTTTACGAGCAAAAGCGTAATGAAATGTGTTAACCAACTATCTCCTTTTATCCCAAAGATGGCTTTAGGAATTACGATCATCATGCTGATAAGCGCATTGCTGCTATAACAGCAATGCCAATTATTTGTTTTTTCTTTTACAGGTCATTCGATCTGTTCTTTTTAACGGTCCTACTCTGCGCCAATTTTCCTCAAGAGCCCTGTCAGGATTTCATCTTCTTCATCCAACAGATAATCTTTGATGAATAGATCGGGCACGACGCCTTGTTCTTTGGTGCTTCCATTTACGCGAACAATATACCCTTTGGCTACTTTAACAGGAATACCTGTATTGGGAAGTGCGTATTGGAACTGGGAAGCATACAAGGAGGGGTAATCTCCTGTTTCTTCGCCAACGATCGTCCCAAATTGATAATCCTGAATTTGAGCAGCAGTTACTGCTGATTGGGAATGGGATTGTCGATTGATGAGAACAAATACGTTTCCAATAAACCTTTTTTGTTTGGGTTGAGGGGGGTATTCTTCAAACTCGAAATCGTAGATTGCTCCATTTTGATGCGATAGAATTTCTCGAAAAAAAGTATCCGTTGTATCATTATTTAGTCTGACATGTGCTTTGAGGAATTGACTGGTTTTGAGTGTAAATTTAGCATTCCATTTGAAGGGCTTATCCGCAAAATAGGCAACTAGGTAATCGCTGAATGAATCGTTGCCACCCGCATTATTCCGTAGGTCGACAATCAGATTTTTGCTGCTGTGCTTTTTGATTTCGGCAAAGGCAGAATCAATAAAACCTTGGTACTTTTCCTCATCACCAGAGAAATTGCCAGGGTTTAAATAAGCTGTTTTCTCATAGAACCTCAAGTCCATCTGTGCATTCAATACTTCGCTCCGCTTCATCTCATAATCTTCAATCAGCTTGATCGCTTTTAGGCTATAGGTCTTGGTCAGCCCATTAGCGCGAATCTCAATATCGAAGTCATCCTGCTGTCCAAAAACCTGCCAATAATACCTTGGGAAGGAATACATTTCTATCTTGGCCTTTTTAAAATAAGGACGCTCTGCGGATACCTGCGAGGAGATTTTGGATATAATGGCTGACATCTCCAATCCATTGATGCTTATCACTTCTGAACCTATGTGGATGCTATCCTCACTAGACCAGTTTTTTCTTACCAGCGCCCTATCTGCTTCAAAGGCAATTTCCAAAGGAAAAAGCGTACCCCCTGCATAAGCATAGGCCCCATAGGACTGGCCTGGAAAATCAATCTCTGTATGGCCATTATTTGCTGTGGAGATGAGTTGCTGAAAAAGGGTGGTCGTTTCCAGTAAACTCAAAGAGTCTTTGCCAATAGTACTTTTTATCGCTTGGTAAGTTGAGTCAAACAGGGCTTCTGTTGTATAGGCGTATAAATTGTAATGGGCATCTATCAGAGAGGCATGTAAGGTCTTCAAATCCGTCAAAACTTCTTCTTTCGAAAACTGGACTTCTGATTGTCCCCAAGTAGTTGAGCAGATGAAATAGCCGCACAAGGCCAGTACAAGTCTTACGTTCATTTTTTGTCTGTTTATTTCGTTCTGAAGGGTAAGTTAAAGTTAAAGGCGATTTCTTTTTCTTTATTGGTAGGAGGTGACGTCGTACTGACTATTTATTTCTATTCTCGCCGTTTATATGTTGTCAAAACAAGTTGATAGTAATATCCTTCCATTAAGTGCAAAAGGCTTATTCCCCATAGCGGGGAATAAGCCTTTTAAAAAGTATTTATAATATTCCTTATTTCTTCATGACAGATTCAGATTGAATGATCGATCCATCCCAATCCATTATTCTCACAAAATACAATCCAGCAGCCAAATGCGCCATTTCGATCTGATTGGTATTTTGATAAGTCTGTATACTCATGCCCCTCGCATCAAATAATTCGACCAGGGGGATTGGAGCTCCTCGCTGATCTTTATAGGTGATGTTTAAAAGAGCTGTACTTGGATTGGGAAATACTAGAAGGTCCTGCCCTCCTTCCAACTCACGTGTACTGACTAGTACATGATTCAAAATTTCTGAAAGGATGGAGGGACAACCATTGATAGTTACCTGCACGCTGTAAAATCCACTTTCTGTAGCGGTATAAAATTGTCCTGTTGCACCCATGATAGGCTCCCCGTTTAAAAACCACTGATTGCCCGCTGTAGCAGAGGAGACCAAGGTATTACCATTGGATTGGATAAAGGGTTGGTCTGGGGATGGAAAAACGGTAATGGATACTTGTTCAGAGGAAGCACTGACACAGCCTGAGGCATTCTCCGCCTGTACGGAGTAATTTCCAGAGCTGAATACCTCAATGTCCTGGCTTGTGGCGCCATTGGACCAGATGTAGCTGTCAAAACCACTGGTAGCGGAAAGGGTCGTACTTTCTCCCTGGCAAAACGCCAAATCGCCTGAAACAGTAATCGAAGGGGCTTCAGGAACCGTATCATTGGAAACCGTCACCATAATCTCATTGGAGGCATCACCTACACAGCCATTCGCTGAAACGCCTGAAACGAAGTAAGTACCTGACTCCGTAACCTCAATTTGATCCGTAGTCTCTCCATTGGACCAAAGGAAAGAATCAATACTAGAGGAACCAGAAGCAAAAAGTGTGAGTTCTTCGCCTTGGCAAATTTGGACCATTGGGTTTTCTGAAATAGATGGCGTCGCTGGTGGAAAGTCAAAATTCACATTAATCATATTGGAAGGCTCGCTCAAGCAGCCTAGTGAATCAGCTACGGAAAAGAAGTAGGTTCCTGTGGAACTAACCGCAATGCTTTGTGTCGTTTCGCCATTGGACCAAAAGTAATTATCATAGCCATCTGGTGCCTCAATCGTTATACTCTCTCCCACGCAAGCGCCTACCTGACTTGGGCTCAGCGTGAGGGGGTCAGTAAAGAGCGAGTTGCAATTTTTTAAGATGACAACAGCCGCTGAGGTATTAAAGGCCAGTTTGCCATTGGTCCCCCAATTGATCAAATGGCCTAGGTCACCAGGAATATCCGTGAATGTTCTTTTACTAATGTTATTATAGGAGTTTCTATCAAATGTTTCGAGTGTGAAGTCATCTGTAAAGTCAAGCGTCACAAAATAAACCACATTGGAATCAGGCGCAGGTTCGACAGTGGCTCGAATACTACCAGCAACAAAGTAAGTACCTATTAGGCTAGGGCTACTATCTTCTACATTGATCACCTCGCCATTACTGGAAAATATCAGATTACCCTGGCTTTCTATTACATCCCCAAAACCGCTCATTAAACCTAAGCTTACCGTTCCTTCTGTCACCCCATTGGCATCAATCAAGAGACTGCGAAACCCAAATTCTGATGATTCATTATTGAAGCCATACAGCATACCATTGGCTGCAAAGCTTATGCTATTACTGCTCCTGTTTTCCTCTGTGGTATTGGGGCGCATCACCCCATTATCATAGATGGCTACCCCCTCATGTTTGGAACTAGAGCTAAGATTTCTTCTCGAAACAGCAATGGAGTTATTTTGTCCTGGAAGCACTTCTATATCTTCAGCATAGTAAGGTCCAAGAAAGGGATCTTCTCCCAAAGTAAAAGAGGACTCAATAGACTTAGTTTGGGTATTGAATTGGACAACTTCAGGCGTACCAAATAAGCCAACATAAATGTACAATCCATCATCAGAGATCGCCATTGTATTGGGTTCACTCCCTATGAAGTAGCACTCCTCTACGGTCCCCAGATCAGGGTTAATCACACAGAGGCTATTTCCATCATCGCCCCCGCTAGGGGTGACGGTATAAATCCTGTCCTCTATGGGGTGGTAGATGATATCATTATTAGCAATGTTGATGATTTTTACATCCTGAGCATAGAGTAGGCTACAGAAAAATAGAGAAATGCTAAAGATCAATCCGCTTTTCATAATTTTTATATTTTATGCTAAAGAATCCCTCAGGGTAATTCCCAAGGTAAAATAAG
>JBCBDH010000439.1:0-5790 GCA_038529855.1 Bacteroidota bacterium
AAGATCACAGCCTTTTGATGATCGTTCATCACATTGCGAATGATGGTTGGTCCTCTGGTATTATGATCAATGAATTGGTCACTTTCTATCAAGCATTCAAAGCTGGGGTGAATCCTGGTCTTCCGCCGCTGCCTATCCAATATGCTGACTTCGCCATTTGGCAAAGAAGGCATTTAGACGGCGAGGTCCTACAGGAAAAATTAGCTTGGTGGGAAAACCAACTCCAAGGGCTAGAACCCCTTGATTTACCAACTGACTTTTTGCGCCCTGCTGTCCAGCGTACCCAAGGGGAGCGGGTCACCTTCTCACTGGATCGTTCTTTGAGTGCATCCATTCAGCAATTGGCCAAGGCACAGGGTGCTACCTTGTTTATGACCCTGCTGTCTGCTTTCAAAGTATTGCTTTATCGCTATACGGGTCAAACGGATGTTTGCGTGGGTACGCCTATCGCCAATCGCGGGCAGCAGGAGGTTGAGCCTTTAATTGGTTTCTTCCTCAATAACCTTGCTTTGCGAACGGAGCTGGGGGCGACGAGTAGTTTTGAAGACGTCTTGCAGCGAGTCAAAGGGACAACACTGGATGCTTATGCCCGTCAGGAAGTTCCCTTTGAGCGAGTCGTTGATCGGGTAGACCCTGATAGGGATATGAGTAGAAGCCCCATTTTCCAAACAGTCTTTGTGCTCAATAATACCCCTCCTGCCAAAGCCATTGAATTGAGTGAAGTCAGCATGGCGCCTGGAGGTACTGCTCCCATCAATGCTACGGTTGATATACACGTCATGGTTTTGCACGCTGGTGAGGATATTGATATTGGCTTGACTTACAACAGCGACTTGTTTAAGGCAGAGAGCATGCAGCGACTATGCGATCACTTCGTCAATATTTTAGAGCAGATAGCAGAGCAGCCCAATCTTGCTATCCATGAATTGAGCCTATTGAGCGAGCAGGAAAAACAGCAGATACTTCAAGCCTCGCAAGGACCGCGAAAAGCCATTCCCGCTTCTTTGTCTATATTGGATTTATGGAATGAGCAGGTTCATACAGCGGCCAATAGGAATGCCTTGATCTTCCAGGATCAAGCGATGAGCTATCAAGAGCTGGATAGCAGAGCGGAGCGTTTGGCCCAACATCTGGCCGAGCAGGGTTTGCAAAAAGGAGACTTATTGGCCCTTTGCATGCATCGCTCTCCTGATCTGATCATAGCCTTATTAGCAACTTTCCAGCTAGGCGCTGCTTTTGTCTCTATTGATCCTGAGCTTCCAGAAGAGCGCATCCGCTACTTACTCTCAGACAGTCAGGCCAAAATGGTCTTAGGTACCCCTGCAGCAGCGGATAAAGTTCGCGCCATTAGTGATCTGCAAGTTCTACGCTCCACTTCGCTCGCTACAAAAGAAGTAGCACTGCCCAAGATCACCTTACAACAAAATGATCTGGCCTATATCATCTATACCTCTGGGTCAACGGGTTTGCCCAAGGGTGTATTGATCGAGCATGGCGGCTTGCTAAACATCTTGCTCAATCAAAAGGAGCCTATGGGACTGGAGCCTGGCAAGAAGGTCTTACAATTTGCATCAATTAGTTTTGACGCTGCCGTATATGAAATATGGGTCGCCTTAATCAATGGCTGTACCCTGCTTATCCCGGACAAGGATACTGTTTTATCAGCAGATGAAATGGGCGACTTATTGGTAGAGACTGACTTTGCTACCTTACCCACCTCTTATCAGCATTTTGTAGCTCCTCATCTAAAACATCTCGAAGTATTGGTTTCTGTGGGAGAAGCGATGGATGTTCAGCTTGCACAGGAATTGAAAACGCATGGGGTAAAAGTATATAATGGCTATGGCCCAACAGAAAACACCATAGCCAGTAGCTTATCACTTGATCCCGTTTTTGCAGAAAATGCCAAAGCTAGTATTGGTCGTCCTTTTTCCAATGTAGATATGTATCTCTTGGATCAACACCAACAGCTTTTACCTCAGGGTTTGGTTGGGGAGATTTATCTGGGAGGGGCGCAGCTGGCCCGCGCTTATCTGAATCGTCCTGATCTAACGGAGCAGGCATTTATTCAGCATCCAGAATTTGGTCGCTTGTATAGGACTGGGGATTTGGCGCGTCGTCTGTCAGATTACAGCCTGGAGTTTGTGGGGCGGAGAGATCAGCAAGTGAAGCTTAGGGGGTATCGAATTGAATTGGGAGAAATCGAGAAGCTGGTCGAACAGTTGGAGGACATTGATCGCTGTGTGGTTATTGTCCATGAAGGTGAAAATGGCAGTAAGACCTTGGTCGCTTATATCGCCAGCAGTTCGTCAGTTGATATGGAGCAGCTCACGGCCTTTCTCAAGACGCAGTTGCCAGAATACATGTTGCCTGCTACTTGGATAGCCGTAGAACAAATGCCTTTATTGGCCAATGGTAAGATTGATAAAAAGTCTTTGCCAGCGCCAACGAGTTCGACCCAGCTGGGGCGTCAGTTTGTGGCGCCGCGCGATGAGGTGGAAGAGCAATTGGTCGAGATTTGTAAGGAGGTGCTGGAAGTGGAAGAAGTGGGGGTTCACGATGACTTCTTTGATTTGGGGGGACATTCGCTATTGGCGGTCAGATTTGTTGTCCAGGTCCAAAAGCGCTTTGATATGGAATGGATTAGCTTGACGGACTTTTTCAACTATCCCAATGTTGCGGAGCTAGGGGCCTTTATTACCAATGCGCCAGATACCACGAGCCGTATTATTCGCCTTAATCAAATTGAGGAGGGAAGGGCTAATATTTTCTTCCTACCGCCCATCCTGGGCTTACCCATTGTCTACAAAGGCTTGGCCTTTGCCTTACAGTCAGAATACAATGCTTATGGTTTACAATACATGGGTATTGGATCAGGAGAAGAATTTGTGGATTCTATAGATGAGCTATCGCTGATCTTAACTGATGAAATTCTTCGTCAACAGCCAGAGGCTTGTATTCGGTTGGCGGCTTATTCCTTTGGAGGCATTGTAGCCTTTGAGGTGGCCAAGCAGTTGGAGGCTTATGGTCTTGAAGTGGTACTAGTTATCCTCGACCGAAATCCAAACCTGGTCGCTAAAGGCATAGCAGAAGACCAAGAATTTGACAAAGAAGGGCTGGCCAATGAGGAAGAAGCGAACCTACTCAATACCCACGTCATGCCAGCGTACAGAGATCGCATCCTCAATCACATTATCCACAATCAAAAGCTCGATCTGAATCATCAAACGACGGGCGAAATCAATGGACCCATTATCGCCTTAGAGGCCAAGGAGGGCCGCGATAAATCCATCATGGAAGACTGGGCTTCCTTTACCAAGGGGCCTTTTATTCACCTTCAGATACCTGGAGAGCACAGCGATATTTTCCGCAAGGAATACCTGCCTGAGCTTAGCGCAGCACTTAAAGATGGGCTTTCCCGCAGCTAATCATACAATCTTCAACTCTTATTTATTCATTCAAAAAATCAAATCCAATGATCCAAATCGGAAATGTACCTAACATCGTAGCCGTAAAGACCGTGCTCGATGAACTACAAAGCGATGGCTTAGTCAAAAGCTGGGAACTCCCCTATGAGAATCTATTGACTAGGCTAACCGCAGCTATCTTCTTCCTAAATCCTAGTGATGAAACGCATCTCCCTGTAATCTGGGAGCGACTTGCACAGTTCCCCCGCCTAAGCTATCGCGAGAATAGCGAGCAAAAGCTCTCTGATCTGAGCTGGCGAGTGACTTTTGATAAAGACTTTGAACTCTAATCGCTGCTGCGAAAGATTCACCGATTTTTCTTTTTTAAAAAATGTATGCATGAAAAAAGTAAAACTCTTTTGCTTTCCCTTTGCAGGGGGCTCTGCTCGCTACTACAAGGATTGGCAGCGACTCTTGAGTGATTCCATAGTGCTTCGTCCAGTTGAATTGGCAGGCAGGGGGCAGCGGATAGGGGAGGCTTTGTACAGCGATATGCAGGAAATGATCGATGACCTCTATGCCATTATTGAGCCAGAATTACACGATTTGCCCTATGCCCTTTTTGGTCACAGTATGGGTGGCGTGATTGCCTTTGAGCTCATGCTTCGTATACAGCAGGAGAACAAACCCATGCCTCGCCATTTCTTTGCTTCTGGTAGAAATGCGCCTCATCTCAAAAAAGAGAGAAAACACTACCATTCGCTTTCTGAGGAGGCCTTCAAAACCGAAATCCTCAAATTAGGTGGCGCTCCTGTCGAGTTATTTGAGGAGCCTGAATTGGCAGATTTGTTCTTACCCATGCTGCGCAATGACTTCAGACTGGCCGAAACCTATGCTTTTTTGCAAAAGGAAATTCAGCCCTTTGACTTTGGGATAACGGTCTTTGTTGGTAAAGAGGAAGACTACAGCGCCCAAGAAATTGCAGAGTGGCATCGTCATACCAACAAGATGTGTGCTATCTATTATTTCCCTGGAGGGCACTTCTTTATCAATTCATTTGGAAAAGAAATAACGGGATTGATTAACAGAACCATGAAAAAGATTTCCTCCCAAAGAATCTATTCACCTACCTAGTAGCTCGCAGTCGATTGAACGCTATTTGATTGGGTGCTGTGATGCTTTAAGAGGCGGTACTCTATGGATAGCCCGTATTATTTTATCTCAATTCTTTAAAATCAATGCTTATGTTTCAGGGGCAGTTTTTGGACAAAGTGGGGAATACCCCATTGGTTGATCTCTCAATCAATAGCCTCCCTAATGTGAATATAAAGGCGAAGTTGGAATTGTATAATCCAACCAGAAGTGTAAAAGATCGAGCCGCCTATTTTATCATCAAACGGCTGCTGGAAAGCGGCCAGATCAATCAACAAACCACATTAATTGAGTCTTCTTCAGGCAATTTTGGTGTCGCACTAGCCGCCTATTGTCGAAGAAATCAGCTTCGATTTATCTGCGTTGTCGATCCCTACATCACTTCCTTTAATGAAAACCTATTAAAATCCTATCAGGCAGAAATCATCAAGGTCCAGGAGCCTGATGAAAGTGGTGGCTATTTGAAAAGCAGGATCAAAAAGGTCAAGGAATTAAAGGCACAGATCAGCAACTCTTATTGGGTCAACCAATACGGTAATCCACTCAATGCTTCAGCTTATTACCATACCCTTGGGGAGGAAATTTGCACAGCGATGGATCAGCTCGATTATGTGTTTATTGGCGTGAGTTCTGGAGGAACGATTACGGGGACTTCGCAAAGGCTAAAAAAGCATTTTCCCAATATCAAAGTCATTGCGGTAGATGTAGAAGGCTCAGTGATTTTTGGTCATCCGCCCCGCAAACGCCAAATACCTGGTATTGGCTCAAGTATGGTCCCTGATATTCTTCAATCCGCCAAGATTGATGAGGTCGAGTTGGTCAATGAGCGGACGACGATCGATATGTGTCACGAACTATTGAACAACCACTATTTGTTTGTTGGAGGTTCTTCAGGTTCCGTATTTGGAGCCATTCATCAGTACTTCCAACGTCAAGCCCCTACCAAGGAAACCCAAGTGCTGGCCATTTTCGCTGATGATGGGGGCAAATACCTCAGTACCATTTTTGATCAGACTTGGTGTGATCAATTGCTGCGCTCTGTACCCAAAAAGCCCAAAGCCAAATTAATTGGTGCTTCCTAAGCTATCTTATCATAACCCTAAGTATAAAATCTATGATTGTCATAACTGAAAAAGAAATCCGACAAATTGGTGTCGATTGGCATCAAACCATTGGCATCGTTGAAGAAGCCGTACAATTGATGCGCCAAGACGACTTTGCCCAACCCATC
>JBCBDH010000440.1:0-5784 GCA_038529855.1 Bacteroidota bacterium
AATTTGCTCTTAATCCATATATAAACCGGAAAAGAAATAGTCTGGACTTGTTCCAAACCAATATGTAAATACATGGCTGTTTATTTTTTCGCCTTTACAATCCTATAAGGCCATAATAAGACCCGTGTGACCAAAGTCTCTAAAAAAATATTTCTCAGCAGAAGTCACACTTTGCTTTTTTAGACCTTATAGAATTAAAGTCGCTATACAATTGGTGATTCAGCATTTTTTTTGAAACAACAATTTTTTAAGGTATGGTAGCCACTTCACTCAAAAGAACAGGCAAACTTTGGCAGGCATTTCCTAATATTGCAGAAGATGAAATGCGCCAAATCAAGCAGCAAATGGATAAAAATTTTGGCTTAACAGAAGCCACTTTTCAACAAATGGTCCATCAATTGGAGCAAGGTGATGAAAGTATATACGAACAGGTCTTTCTGACTCATTTTAAGTCCTCGCAACAGTACTTAATCAATACTTATCGAGCCAGCCAGGAAGATGCCTACGATGCTTGCATGAATGCCTTACTCGAATTTTGCAAACGCCTCAAAGCGGGAAAAATACAGTATGGAAATCTTCGATTTTTATTTACCCGAATGGCGGGGCAAATTTATTTTCGATGGATTAAACGACAAAAACTTACAGAGGAATTAAGCGATTTTGATCTACCTGAACCCAGCCCAGAGGTCGATGAGGACTTATTGGAAACCCTCCATAAAGCCTGGGCACAGCTAGGTCCTCCTTGTCAGGACGTCCTTCGCGATTTTTACTATGAAGGCGTCTCTCTGAACAGTATTGCCGAACGACTAGGGCGTTCGCCTGTAGCAATTAGAAAACAGAAGCAAAGATGCATGGAAAAACTTCGTCAGCTCTTTGCCAAATTTCATAGATGATTACCCAAATTGGAGCCATTTACTACTAAATAAATGAATTAAGTGATATGAAGTCTATAAACAAATACCTCAATAACAAGCTCTCTGAGCAGGAATTGGAACAGCAAACCCAAGACATGCTCCGCGCTAAATTTGACTCAGAAAGAAAAGAGCGATGGGGCCAACTCCTGGAAGAAGAGCATGGTGTCAAAAGAACAAATGATCAGCAAGGGCCTGGTCGTAGAATATGGCTATGGGGCGCTTGTGCCATTGCCGCTAGCCTACTATTTCTTTTTCTGATTCGCCCAGTCATCGAAAAACAATTGCGAACGGCAGAAATCCAGTTAGCAAGCAATTATATCGAAACTGATGCTTTTCCCAATTCACTTACGCGCAAAGGCGCTAATGAAGAATCAGAATGGCGACTACAAGCTGCAGAAGCCTATAATGCACAGGAATATCCCGCAGCCATCGAATGGTATGAAAAACTAATCGCCCAAGCGGATAGCCAAGTGGAAGACCACTTCTTCTTTGCCATGAGTCATCTGTATCAAGATCACTACCAGCAAGCCATTGCAGCCTTTGAGCAAACCCTACAAAAAGTAGATCAATCTGGCCGATTTCTTCAGGAAACCCAATGGTATCTGGCCCTGGCCTATATCAAAAACAAGCAAAACGAGAAAGGGACTGCTCTATTACAAGAAATCCTTACTAAGCAAAGCTGGCATTGGGAAGAGGCTCAAAAGCTCTTAAAGGTCTTGTAAACCTAAAGTCTGTGGTACTTGTTTTGTAGCCAAGAGGATAATTCTTCATGGAAAAGCCCTATCTTCAAAGCATAGGGCTCCTTACAAGTACCATAATATGACAGAGCATCAATCCATCAAAACGCCTGCCGAGGCCATTCCCTTTGACAGTGAGCAATATATCTCTGTACCCAAGCTACTAGAGTTATTTACCCAACTACCGTCTTCCCCCTACCAATCTCGATTCAGTATAGAGCCCTTGGTTGAACACTATCAAGAACAGGTCATCAATAATTTTGGGGAGCAGTCGACCATTATGGCCCAGCGAATCGAAGACCTTAAACAAAAGATTGATTCCCAAGACAATGATGCTCATCTGTCCGCCCTCATCCACCTGTTGATGCCCTCTACATTGATGGATAATCGACCCGTTTTTATCTCTCCACCATTGGTCAAGGTTTTTAAGTACAAAAGTCCAGCGCTCAATCAAATCTTCGATGAGGAAAAATGGCAGTTTAATATACAGCAGTATATGGACCGATTCGAGGCTGGAGAGGAGATCATACTAGCGGGTATCTTGATTCTTAACCAATTCTACGATCAACAGTTGGAAACCCCTTATAAAAACGTGATGAGTATGTATCACACCGATCTAGGGGTAGAACGATACTTCGAATTGATGATCAATTTTGACTATATCCGAGTGGAAAAAACCAAAGCCCTCAAAGAGCTAAGTCAAAAAGATATTTATAAACTCCTCAATAACCTTGAGGATAAAGCCTTCTGGCTAGAATGCTTCCCCCCTGATCACTTTGTATTTTATGGCTTTGGCATGGGCGAGTTTGTCGACATTACCGCCGATACGGTTCGCACCAATCTGAAAGATCGGTTCTTGGTCAATCAAATTATGAGTGATCCCTTTGAGTTCTTACACTTCGCCAGCCTACAGTTGAGAAGTTATTTTAGCACCTCGACTATAAACGTAGGCTTTGTCGACCTCAGTTTTACTGGACAAACCTATGAGTTGCCCAAAAAACCCAGCATAAGCCAGCTCAGTGATCGCCAACTACTCGAAATCTGCCAGTCTGAATCAGATAATATCTATTCCAGGGTTTATCGCAATAAAAGTGGCTTATTCAGAGAATTTCCCAGCGATATAACATCGGACGATCCAATCGAAAATGCTCTTATTAAAGAAGGAATAAAAAGTATTTTGCTTATTCCACTCCATGAAGATGATGGTCGGGTCAATTCTATCATGGAAATTGGCTCTACTCAACTTGGTGTATTTAATGCCTTGACCTTAACGGAGATGGAAGAAATCATCAATCTCTTTCAACTAGGACGACAGCGCTTTGACCAAGAGGTGTTTAACCGAACTAATGCCTTTATCCGAAAGCAATATACCGCTATTCATCCAAGTGTTGAATGGCGTTTCGAACAGGTCGCTTTAGACCATGAGATGAAGCGCTCAATGTCCAAAGAAGGAACACCAGAAATGGAGGAGATCGTATTTAAAAATATATTTCCCTTATATGGCCAAGCCGATATCGTCAGCTCTTCTAATAAGCGCAACCATGCCATACAGCAAGACTTGATCCACAATCTCGAATTGGTCAGCGAACTCATGGCCACCTTCCTAAAGGAGGTTAATTTTCATCTATTAGAGGCTTACTACGAAAAGGTGATGCGGATGCTTTCTCGATTAAAAAAGCATTTTGTATCGAGTGATGAAACAACAATTGTCGATTTAATAACCAAGGATATCCATCCTTTACTCCATCGCTTAAAAGAGCGCTTTGACCATCTGCCCCAAGATGCTTACGAGAAGTACTTCAATAGCTTAGATGGCGATTTAGATATCATCTATCGACAGCGCAAGAATTATGAAGAAAGCGTTAATCGCCTCAACCAAGTCGTAGCAGATTTTATCGAACAAGAAGATGAGTCCATGCAGCGCATCTTACCCCACTATTTCGAACGCTATAAAACCGATGGGGTAGAGTACAATCTGTATTTGGGACAATCGCTTTTGGAATACGATCAGTTTGATGATTTTGACCTTCGCAATTTCCGTATTTGGCAGCTCGAAATGATGTGTAAAGCTACCCAATTGGTCCGTGAAACCTCGAGTCAGCTCCCCGTCCCACTAGAAACCGCTCAACTGATTTTTGTATACAATAACCCCCTGAGTATCCGTTTTAGGATGGACGACAAACAGTTTGATGTGGATGGTACTTATAATGTACGTTATGAGATTCTGAAAAAACGCATCGACAAAGCCCGCGTAAAAGGACGAAATGAGCGCTTGACCTTAGCAGGTAAAATTGCCATCGTCTACCTCCAGGAAAAAGACCGAAAAGAGTATCTCGGCTATCTTGAGCATCTCAAACGGAAAGGCTTGATTACTGATGATATTGAAGACTTAGAACTGGAAAAGCTACAGGGAGCAGAAGGGCTTCATGCACTTCGAGTGACTTGTGTAGATAAATAGGGTAGAGATAAAAAATACCCTCTTTGGGGTATAAAAATAAGTTTTACATGCTATATATTTGCAATATGAAATAAATCGCAATATGTATTTACGTTGTTGAATTATTTCTCCCAATTACCTTCCTTTTAAATTCCCACTAACCGCAAGAATATTTAGACGCTTTGCCGTCTTCTCGTATGACTCGTCCATCTACTCACCATAGACAAGTCTCTGAAGATGAGCTAGAAAGCTTAACATATTGATTGGTCTTGTAGAAGACCTGTGAGCTGTGAGAAAGCTATCCATATGTTACTTTCTGAACCGGATTAGATCAAAAGCTGTGCGGGAAACACAGTCTGATCAAGGAGGCATCATCCGGCCATTTTAGGAGGTTGTAGCAAAGTTCGACCCTTTTGATTTTAGTGGGAAGAGCTTTGCCAAAAATATGATTAAAGATTCCTGACTTTCTCAATTGTTAAACAACAATTGTAATCTCATGATTTTTACCCCAAGGGGTGAAATTCGATACAGTCTGTTCTACGATCAGATATCGAAAAGAGATAGACTGTTTTTTCGAGGAACGGGCAGTATTTTTTACCGAATAAAGTACTCGCCCCCATTCCTCAAAATCTGTTTTTGGGATGTAAGCTCCTCTCCTAACCAGGGAGGAGTTTTTTTATTTTCCCTATTTCACATTAGTCAATTACATTTTTGTACTACAAAAATTACAAAAAAACTACTGATAATCAGTTATTTACTTATTTATATTCACCTATAATATCTACAAAATCATTTTTTTGTACTTTCTCCCTACTCCATTTCCCCCTATATTTGTTAGGTAATTAATTTTAACGTCAAATTCATTTCCCATGAAGGCACTGTACACTACGCTGCTACTGCTCGCAGCTACCTTTTCACTTCCCGCCCAAAACCTTCAATTTACAAACGGATGCACTGATATCGATCTCTGTCTCGACTCGACCAATTGCACCGATTTAAACCTCCACTTCGAAGCCCTTGCGATGCATTCCATGGCTTGTAGTGTAGACATTAGTTATTCTTACATCCTTGATGTATTCGAAGATGGCCAATTGCAAACCCAGGCCATGGGAGACACCAATGTACTTGATTATGTATTGCCAGTAGGCACCCACCAGCTTCGTTTTGATGCCCTGGATTTTTGTACGGGAGATACCGCTTCTTGTAGCTTTAGTATTCATGTAAAAGATTGTGTTGCGCCTACGGCTTATTGCTTACCAGGGCTTTCCTCTATCCCTATGCCTATTGGACAAGGGCAGTCCATTGAGCTTTGGGCCAGCGATTTTGATCTGGATAGCGATGACAATTGTACGGATAAGGCCAATTTGCAATTCTCCTTTAGCGATGACATCAATGATCGAACTCGGTTAAAAACCTGTGATGATGTTACGGGAGTTCCAGATATGGATACCATCTACATTTGGGATGAAGCGGGTAATTATTCTACTTGTATCGTCAGCTTTTTGCTGCTGGACTGTGGCGCAGATCCAATTATTGGAGATGCTAACCTCAAATTATGCTACATCAATGTAGATGGAGAATCCATCAATCCTACTAATATTAGCTATACGCGATGTTAGAGCAGAAGTATCAAAGACATGGCAATTTCCATCAACCTCATAGAAATTTCCCTGTATTCTATCTACACAACTTCCCG
>JBCBDH010000441.1:0-5771 GCA_038529855.1 Bacteroidota bacterium
TCGCTCCGCGGTTAATAATGAGGTAGGCGGGCGAACTGGGCTTTCTTCTATCGTGACTGCGCTATTGATGGCCTTGACTTTGCTGTTTTTAACCCCCATCTTTTACTATCTGCCCAATGCCGTATTGGCTTCTATCATTTTGATGGCCGTTTGGGGGCTATTTGATTATCAAGAGGCCCTGTACCTCTGGAAAACTCATCGACAAGATTTTTACATGATGCTGGTCACCTTTCTCGTCACTTTGTTTATTGGGATTGAAGAAGGCGTTCTGGCTGGGGTTATCCTATCTCTGTTTTTGGTATTGTTTAGATCCGCTCGACCACATATAGCCGTTTTGGGCCAAATCCCCAAGACCAAATCCTATCGCAACATCAGTCGTTTTCCAGAGGCTCTCCAATCCAAAGAATTATTGATCTTGCGCTTTGATGCGCAACTGTATTTTGGTAATGTCACTGCTTTCAAGGATCGCATTAAGATAGAGGTAGCGCAAAGGCTACCCGATTTGCAATTGCTGATTTTGGATGCGTCGAGTATTCACGAGATGGATTCCAGTGGATTGGCAGCCTTACAAGAGGTGGTTAATTCGCTCAAACGAAAGGAAATCGACTTTTATATCTGTGGGGTCATTGGTCCAGTTAGGGATTTACTGCATCAATCAGGAGTGGCGGAACATATTGGTGCTCAAAATCAATTTCTTTATGTTCATGATGCGGTCCGTCATTTCCAAACCACAGCCGATGACCACAGCAATTGGAATAAGCACGCTCTCCAAAATAACATCAAGCGCAGCGATCCATAATCTACTAAATCTCTCCTACCAAAGCTCCTGCGACCTGTCTTCTATACGTTTGTCCGATGGGTAACTGAACCTGATTGATTTCGACGATTTCATTGGTGTATGCTGCGATGTGTTGTTTGTTGACGATATAGGATTTGTGGATACGGATAAAGTGGGAGGGAAGTTTTTTGAGTATCCTGCCAAGAGAGGAGTAGACGATGATATTTTTGTCTTTGAGGTAGACCTTTATATAATTGCTCATGCCCTCGATGTAGAGGAGTTCGTCAGGATGTAGGCGATAGGTTTTTCCCTCGCTCTTTAGGCTAATAATGGGATTGGTCCATTGGGTAAAGGACTGATAGGTGTTTTGTTCGGGGACCAACTTTTTGTATTTGGCAATGGCTTTTAGAAAGCGTTCAAAGGAGATGGGTTTGAGTAAAAAGTCGAGCACTTCCAATTCATAGCCTTCGAGGGCAAACTCGCGATAGGCGGTCGTGAGGATGACTTGTGGAGGGTCTTTTAGGCTTCGCAGGAAGTCTAGCCCTTTAATTTTGGGCATTTCGATATCGAGAAAGAGCAGGTCGATTTGTGCGCTCTGCAATTTCCCAAAAGCTTCTATGGCATTATTACAAGTGCCGATGATGACAAAGCCTGGGATTTCTTCCAAATAGCCCTCGATAATTCTTTGGGCTACAGGTTCGTCATCTACAATAAGACAATTTATGGTTTTCATTGTTATTCAAGGACTAAGCTAAGTTTGGCCATAAACTGATTTTCCGTTTTGTGAATATCTAGACGATGTTGGTTTTTATATAAAATGATTAGACGTCGTTTCAGGTTTTGCAAGCCAATCCCTTTTTTATGGGTTTCTTTTTGCTGTCCTTTAGGAATGGTATTGCTTACTTGAAAAACGAGTTGTTTGTTGCTATTGCTCAACTGGATGTGGATCTTGGTGGCTACTGTTTCCTCATGCAAGCCATGTTTAAAAGCATTCTCTACCAAAGGCATCCACAGTAGAGGTGCAATCTCATAATCGGGAATCGTATTTGGCAAGGTCCAATCTACCTGTATCCGATGCTCATGTCTACTTTTCTGTAGAGCGACGAGGTTTTCTATCAGGGTCAACTCTTTTCTGATTGGAATTTTGATCTCCTTGGACTCATAGAGCGTAAAACTCAGTAGCTCTGATAGCCTAAGGATCAAGCCTGGCACCTTATCAGATTGCTCCAAAGCTAAGCCATAAATGGTATTGAGGGTATTGAACAGGAAGTGGGGATTGGTTTGGGATTTTAGAAATCTGAGTTCTGCCTGAAGCTTATCGCGCTCCAAATCGCGGGTCTTCTTTTGCAGATCGTGCAATTCCCAGACAATCGACATCCCAATCAACAAAATCATTGGGGTCAGGATATGCACAAAGGCATATAAAAACTTATAAGGCAGCCAGATGCCCGCATCGACAAATTGCCCTGGATAGAAAGTAGACAAAAAATAATAGCTCATAATCCGCAGGATAAAGCTGCCAATTATTAAGCTAATCATGGTATAAATGATGTACTGTCGGGTATGCCCCTTAAGCAAAAATCGAGGAAGCAAGTAAAAGAAATTGAAGTAGATGACAATAAAGCGCATGGGCATATTGGCGATCTCAAACATAAAGGCATCCAGATAAATACCCTTATAGCTGGCTTCCACAATCGTGAAGATTGCCGTATACACTAACCAGAACCAAATGTGGAAACTCAATTTGTTGGTCAACCGCATGGACTTACTCGTTTTCCAGCTGCTATCTTATGCAGAATTATTCGTGCTGGCAAAATACTTATACGAATGGCGCACTTTTTTATGTCAACGTTCCATTTTTGCTTTGACATGCAGCATAGGACAGATGGCATAGAGGGAGTAAGGATAGGCATAATAGTATGGAATGCTGTTGCTTTTAATCCTTAATTGCAATTAAAGTTTTAGTGAAAGGCCGTTGCCTATCGTCTTTAGATGTCTGTCTGATGTATCTTTTGCTTGGACGATGACTGTAGGCATGGTGAAATTTCCTTACAAGAAATGGCGAGTTGGGTCGATCGGTTAATCCGTATCTCGCATTTAAATAAAGCGACTGGCTCGTCTGCTCGATGATATGATTCCGGGTATCTCTACTATGGTGTGCAAGTGAATGAGGTATCCGGAATTCTTTTGCTTCCCTTTTATTCCTTCCCACCCACCAAGGCAGAACCGTAAAATAATGTTAAAAGTAAACTGGCTGTCATATGTACTGCCGATTTTTATGTACTTTATCCAACACCCAAACTCGAATTGTAGTAAGCTAAAAATCACAGATCATGGATCGCAAACATTTTCTGACTAGTTTTGCCGGTGTAGGGCTGGTAGCCACAGGTTTTCCCATTCTTCCTTTTCGTCGTTTTGTGCATTTGGATGGTCCAATGGATCGGAAAAAGGTCAGAACCTTTGTTAGGGTAGCGCATAGGGATATGGATAAAGTTAAGCAAATGTTGGCCGATGAGCCCAATTTGATCAATGTAGCCTGGGATTGGAAGGGGGGTGATTTTGAAACAGCACTTGATGCAGCCTGCCATGTGGGCTACAAAGAGCTGGCCCAATTCCTTATCGAAAAAGGTGCTCAACCCAATCTCTTTACCGCCTGTCTTTTTGGTAAGATAGAGGTAGTCCAACCTTTTATTGAAGCCTTCCCACAGGCGATAAATGCCCGTGGTCCACATGGTTTTACGCTACTGCACCACGCAGAGCGAGGAGGGGAGGAAGCCCTGGAAGTCAAAGTCTTTTTGGAATCATTAGGTGCCCGCGAGACACAGCTACCCCTCAATTTTTCTTAAACGCTTCAAACGCACTTTTGATTTTTATTGGTCTTATTCTCCTGGATAAGCTGGCTTTTATCCATGGGCGCTGTATATTTGGCCTCCGAATAGTATAGGCATGGCCAATAAAAAATACAGAAGGGGTTGGCGAATTCGAAAAGCTTACTGGACAGCTTTTGTGGTGATGATGAGCTATATCTGGCTGCATCTCAAGGCCAAAATATTTGGTAGTGCTTATTATCAAAAACGCATCGTCCACCTTCACATCAAAAATGCCCATCGAGTCAAAAAGGCCATTTTACAGTTGGAGGGCCTATTTATCAAGGTAGGGCAATTGCTTTCTATCCTAAGTAATTTTTTACCTGAAGCCTTTCAGGAACCACTGGAAGCCCTACAGGATCAAATCCCCGCTCGTCCCTATTCCGAAATTCGCAATCGCATTATCCGCGAATTGGGCAAGCCACCCGAAGAATTGTTTGCTCACTTTTCCGAAGAACCAATGGCTGCTGCCTCTATCGGCCAAGCCCACCGCGCCCGACTTCACGAAGGGCAGGAGGTGGTCGTTAAAATCCAACATGCTAATATCGAAGAGGTTGCTGAAGTCGATCTGGCAGTCATGCAAAGACTGACCCAATTGTTCTCTCGGTTTATGAATATCAAAGGCATCGAACACGCCTACACCCAGGTGCGCAAGATGATTGAGGAAGAGCTGGATTTTGAGCAGGAGGCCAGCGCCATGTGTCGCATCCGCGAAAATCTAAAGGAAGAAGAGGGCTTGAGTATTCCTGAAGTGCATAGCGATTATTCCACCCAGCGTGTCCTGACCACCACCTATTATTCAGGGGTGAAGATCAATCAGCTTGACCAATTGGAAACTTGGGGCATCAATCGCCGCGAAGTGGCCAATCGCTTACTACACGCTTATTGCAGGATGGTTTTTGATGATGGCTTTTACCATGCAGATCCGCATCCAGGTAATATTTTGGTACAAGAAGATGGCACCATTGTTCTACTCGATTTTGGAGCAGTCGCCAGCCTTCGCCCAGAGATGCGAACGGGTTTTCTGGAATTGATCGAAGGAGCGGTTAAAAACGATACGGAAAAGATCATCCAATCCTTACAGCAATTGGGTTTTATTGCAGAAGAGCGGGAGGCAGTGCGGATTGCGGAAAAAACCATTGAGGCATTTCGCAATTTTTTACAAAATGAAGTACAGTTTGAAGGACTGAGCCTTACGGATATCAAAGTCAATCCCTTTGATTCCAGTCTGTTTAATTTGGTGGGAGAGATTGGTTTGAAAGGCATTGGGAATACCGTACAAGTCCCCAGGGAATACGTTTTGCTCAATCGCATGCTCACCTTACTTTTGGGTATTTGCAATACGCTAGACAGCCATGTCAATCCATTGGAAATCGTTCGCCCTTATTTTCAACAATATGTGTTGGGGGAGAAAGGAGATATTATCAAATTTGTAAGTAATTTGCTTCAGCAAAGTTTGGGGAATACCTTGGCGCTTCCAGGGGATATGCGCAAGTTGATGAAAAAGGTGGAGCGAGGCGAAGTTGAGATTGAGTTGATTGGCTATCGCGATCGCAATCAATTGATCTTTCGATTGGGTTCAGCTGTGGTTTTTGCCTTATTGCTGATTGCTGGCTTTGGATTTGCCCTTTATATGCGACAGTCAGGAGATGGACAAAGCGCCAATTACCTGTTTACCTTTTCTGTGATTGTATTTTTGCTATTGCTTCGAAGTTTGCGCAAAGCGCGAAAGCTCACTTCCACTTCTTGATCGATACATATTGCCTTAGCGATTCAGGCGAGCAAGTGCTTCTCGGTTATTAATTCGGATCGCTCCTTGTGGACTGATGTCGATTAAACCATTGGCTTTAAAATCGCTGAGCATTCGGGAAATGGAGGCAGTGGCCGTACCCACCATGTTGGCTAAATCATCGCGAGGAATATCAATACCATCTGTAGCACTATGCTGAAACAGATCGTTTAGGGTGATCAGGGCATTGGCTACGCGTTTGCTAATGGAGTTATAGGCCAAATTGAGCAATTGATCCTTTTTGCTGTCTACCTCTATCGCTAGTTTATTGACCAGGTAGTTCATCACATGCTGATTACTTTTCATCAGCTTAAAAAGTTCGTTGATGGCGATTATT
>JBCBDH010000442.1:0-5769 GCA_038529855.1 Bacteroidota bacterium
GTATTGCCGGAAAAATGGCTTCATTCTCCCACTGCTCAAAAGTTGCATCCCACCAGCGCTCACTATCCGCAAAGTCAGTTACATAAAGATCCACTGGGTTTTATGGCGAAGTTAGCAGGCTATGCGGATAGTGAGCGCTGGTGGGATGCAACTTTTGAGCAGTGGGAGAATGAAGCCATTTTTCCGGCAATACTAGAGATGATGACTGCTCTGCGAGAGGAAAGTCAAAAGGCCATTGATCCAAGGGAGCAATTGCGGGAGGCTTATATGCGAAAGTGCATTCGTCAAGCCATCAAGGAGGGCTACCAAAATATTGCAGTTGTTTGTGGGGCCTGGCATGCCCCAGTGCTGCATCAACATATGAACTTTAAAGCCAGTGCAGATAACAAACTACTGCGAGGACTAAAAAAGATCAAAACGCAAACGACTTGGGTGCCCTGGACCTATGAGCGACTATCTATTAGTAGTGGCTATGGCGCAGGAGTCGTTTCTCCAGCTTACTACCATTTACTATTTGAGCAAAGGGGCGATGTTGTTACTCATTGGATGACCAAAGTCGCTCGCTTATTAAGAGCAGAAGATCTGGATGCCTCCTCGGCCCATATCATTGAGGCAGTGCGACTTGCGCGGACTTTGGCCACGATGCGCTCTCGAGCAATTGCTGGATTAACAGAGATGCGCGAGGCCGCCGTTGCCATTTTTTGCGAAGGCGATGCGACTAGGCTTAGATTGATCGAGCAACAATTGGTCATTGGGGATCGAATGGGGCAGGTGCCTGCGGCTATACCCGTCATCCCTCTACAGCAAGACATCGACAAGAAGATCAAATCAGCTCGATTGAGCAAGGAGCGCAAAGCGACTGGGAAGGTGGATAAAGAGCTCGATCTACGCAAAGCCTCCAACCTACTCGCCAGCCAACTCCTACACCGTATGAACCTGCTTTCTATTCCATGGGGAGCCACTAAAAAGGTGCGAAAGTATGGCCTGGCGGGTACTTTTCACGAACATTGGCAACTCAAATGGCAACCAGAATTTGCCCTACAGATTATCGAAGCTGGAATGTGGGGCAATACCGTCTACGATGCAGCAGTGCATTATGTGGCGGATCAAGCCCGACAGCAGCAATCTTTACCAGAGCTGACTCAATTGGTTGGTTTGAGCCTGAAAGCAGATTTGAAAGAGGCCATCGAAGTATTGATGCAGGCCGTACAGGACCTATCAGCGCGAACCAAAGACATTCAGCACCTGATGGGGGCGCTCTCTCCTCTGGTCGATGCGCTTAGATATGGGGATATTCGGCAATTGGATACCCAATCTTTAGCACAAATCATCGATCAACTAATCCCTAGGATTTGTATTGGTTTACCTGCCGCTTGCTCGGGCGTAGAGGAAGAGGCCGCAAGAATTTTGTTTGGCCAGCTAATGGATACCCATCACGCCATTCACCGACTCAATGTCGAAAGTCACCTCCAACAATGGCATCAGACCCTCGTCCGAATGATCCAAATGCCCAAGGTACAGGGTATCTTGAAAGGCGTAGGTACTCATATCTTATTTGATAAAAAAATCATTAGTATTGATCAAACAGTCACCTATATGCGCTATGCGCTTTCCAGAGGACAGGAGGCCACCGAAGCCGCTTATTGGATCGAAGGCTTCTTGTATGGCAGCGGTTTGCTACTGATTCACAATCCCCCCCTTTGGAACATCATCGACGAATGGATAGATGATCTGCCCTTTCCGATTTTTAAAGACTTATTACCCCTACTCCGACGAACTTTTTCAGAATTCTCAGAACCCGAAAAGCAAAAAATGATGGATTTGGCTCGTCGCGGACCCATTAGTGAAGAAGAAAGGCAAGAAGACCAAGACCTAGTCCAAGAAAGAGCAGAACGCGTACTCCCAACGATCCAATTACTACTGGGAATCAATTCGGATAGCTAAGCTGGACCATTCAATCCGATATCCACTTTTTGATGGGCTGAATATTTTTCCTGTGTAAGATGGCATTTTCCTGAACGTGCTTTGGGATACCTGCCATAATCTCTTCCTGCAAAGCAATGATCAAACGCCGCTTGACAAAATCGCGATGGGTAACCAAACTGATTTGCCTTACTGGTGCAGGTGATTTAAAAGACTTTAATTTGTACTTACGGGATTGCGCCAGCGAATGCCCCGCCAATTCGGGCAGTATGGTAATGCCGTATTGATGGTCGACCAGTTTGATCAAAGTTTCGATGCTACCCGTTTCGTATTGTAGCGGGAGGTTAACCTGTTTGCGTAGTTCGCAAAGATTGGCAATCTGTGTGCGGAAGCAATGTCCCTCTTCTAATAGCCACAGTTGTTTAGGATCAATATCCTCTGGAAGTAAGAATTCCTTCTCGTACTCATTATTGGTATAGATCAAAAACTTTTCATAAAACAGCGGATTCTCCTTTAAGCTACTATCTCCCAATGGCGTTGCCATCAAGCCCACGTCCAATTTGCCCGACTTTAGGTACTGCATAATCACCTCAGTAGTATGCTCTGATATTTTGAGTCGTATTTTAGGGTATTTCTCAATAAAGCGCTTGATAAACAGGGGGAGTAAATAGGGCGCCAATGTAGGAATAATACCAAGATTCAAGCTCCCTTGTATTGTTTCTTTTTGTTGGTTGACAATTTCGTGGATATTACTCAAGTCCTTACATATTTTTCGGGCTTGAGCAATGACCAATAATCCAACTTCCGTAGGTATTACTGGTTTCTTGCTGCGGTCAAAAATCTTGGTATCCAATTCTACTTCCAATTTCTGAATCATCATACTCAAAGTAGGCTGTGTCACCTGGCAAGATTTGGCCGCTTTGCCAAAATGTCGATGTTCATCGACGGCGACAATATATTCGAGCTGTTGTAGATTCATAAATCTGATATAGATACGATTTATGCAATCTAAAAAAAGATTGGCACAGTTGATAGTCTTTCGCTACCTCAATTTAGGTAGACTAGCAATTTAGACTTTTTCTAATTAAATGTAAGGATAGCGTTAGCGGGGCTGATTTAGCAGGTGATGGCTGATAGATTTTTTTATTCCTCTTCTTCCGATTGTCCAAATACCCCTTCCTCTTTAGTAGTTTCCACCCAAAAATTGTTGATCCCAATCCCTGATACACAGTGCAGCCTTTGCAAATTGAGGAGTTCGAGTAAGGCGAGAAAAGTTACAATAGCGTGGATTCGGTTTTCACAAGTACCAAATAAATCATCAAATGCTACGCGTTTACCTGGTTTGACTCGGGATAATAGAAAAATTTGCTGTCCCTGAATGGTATGCGTGTAGGTATAAACCCGATGAACAGGCTTTTTCTTTTTACCATCTTCCAAACGCTGCATGACTCGCTGAAAAGTCTTCATCAGTTTGAAAAGCGTAATGGACTCTAGCTCTACATCTACCAATGCCTTCTCAGCGATTTTGCGCAATTCCTGTGAAGTATGTCCCCGTTTATTGCGGAAGGAGCGATCTTCCTCTCGACTTCGCATTTCTTCCAATACGCTTTTGTAGCGCTTGTATTCCAAAAGCCGCAAGACCAATTCCTCTCTAGGGTCGATCTCATTACCTTCTTCATCCAGAGGTTTGCGAGGGATGAGCATTTTGGCTTTGATCCGCATGAGCGTTGCGGCTACTAGGATAAATTCGCTGGCTAGATCGATATTAAGCGATTCCATATGACGGACATAGGCCAGAAAATCATCTGTTATCTTGGCAATGGGAATATCGTGAATATCGAGTTCGTCCCGCTCGATAAAAAAAAGAAGCAGGTCAAAAGGCCCTTCAAACTGAGGTAATTTTATGGTATAAGTCGCGCTCATATGATCAATTCACAAAATCGACTGCGAATATACACAAAAGGCTTGGGGAAAACCAGTAAAACTATCCAGTAAAGGAAGCCATAACACCAATAACAATAACTAAAATAATTAGGGTGAAGATGATATCCCACTTGTTATAACTCGCCCGATTGGATGCTTTTTGGGCTTCTGTCAAAGTACCAAAGGTCAAACCCACCAATTGCTCTTCAGAAGGTTTTTCCGTTGCCAAACTTACCACAACAGTTAAGACCACACAAAATACAAACATATACACCGCAAAAGTCAGAAAGCTCATATCCGCAAAGGCGTACAAAAACCCGCTGAGCGAATCTTTATTCAATTCTAAAATCAGCCGTGTTGCCCCAATCAGTAAACCACCCAACAAAGTCGCCATCGCTCCCTTTGAATTGATTCGCTTCGAGAAGATACCTAGTAAAAAGACCGCCGTAATGGGAGGGGCAATATAAGATTGTACTGACTGTAAATACTCATATAAAACACTCGATACGCCATCCATTAGTGGAATCCAGGCAATACCCAATATCACCACAATACCAGTTGCAATCCGCCCAATCTGTACCAGATTTTTCTCTGGTGTATCAGGTCGAAGTTTTTTGTAAATATCTACTGTAAATAAGGTAGAGCAGGAATTAAAAACCGATGCCAAAGAGCTCATCAAAGCCGCCAACAAACCAGCAGCGACCAAACCGCGAAGCCCCGCAGGCAGTAATTGCCGCATCAATACTGGAAAAGCCTGGTCAGATGAACCCAACTCTAATTTGCCCATATTGGAAAGCGCCAGTGCAACAACGCCAGGAATCAAAAAGATAAAAACTGGCAGTAATTTCAGAAAACTTCCCCAAATCGTTCCGCGTCGACCTTCTGTAATATTCTTCGCCGTCAGGGCCCTCTGTACAATGTACTGATCCGTACACCAATACCAAATCCCAACAATGGTACTGCCAAACAAAAGACTGGGCCAGGGAAATTCAGGGTCATCTGCTGGACGCCACATATCAAAATGCGATTCGCCAACCGCCGCCTTGAGATTGCTCCACCCTCCTACTTCTTGTAGTCCCATAATCGTCAATACCGTCGCACCAATCACCAAAATGACAGCTTGTAAAGCCTCTGTATACACGACTGCTCGCATTCCCCCAAGCACAGTATAAGCTCCCGTCAATACGACGGTCAGCAAGGCTCCTGTCCAAAAGTCAATCTCGAATAAGGAAGAAATGACGACTCCCCCTGCATAAATCGAGACAGATACCTTCGTCAATACATAACCCACTAAAGAAAAGATGGATAAAAACCAACGAGCCTGCGCATTAAAGCGGCGCTCAAGAAATTCGGGCATGGTGAAAACACCACTTCGAGAGTAAAAAGGTAGAAAAACCCATCCCAGAATCAAGACAATCCAGGCGTGAAGCTCAAAAATCAAAAGCGGCATCTTATCCGAAGCTCCCGTCCCCGCCAATCCGACAATATGCTCAGAACCGATATTGGAGGCAAAGATCGACGCCCCTACGATAAACCAACCAATATTTCGGCCAGCCAGAAAGTAGTCCTCTGTATCAGACTGTTTCTGCAAAATGGTCCACACGACTATACCGAGTAAGACGACAAAATATAGTACAATAACGACGAGATCTAAGGTTTCGAATCCTCCCATGTTGGCTATGTTCGTTTTGAGCTTGATTTGACGACCTCAAAATAAGCCTTTAAGCGGATGCAACCTTATGCTCAACAGACTATTTCCTCCATTTTGCTGTTAAAAGCCTACACAAATCAGCCAATCAACCCTTTCTCCCACACAAGAGACAGTGGCTAGGGTTTTTGTTTGACGGCTAGTACGCTAGGTGGAATCGGCAGCTCTTCCGTCATAGCTGGATCGGGAATAGGTACTGAGTAGCCAGACTGCAG
>JBCBDH010000443.1:0-5763 GCA_038529855.1 Bacteroidota bacterium
CATTCGCTTTGGGACCTATGGTCGAGGGGTTTGGGATTTTGAAATCACTTCTTCCCCGCTTCCTGCCGAACTTATTGCTTTTACAGCATTACCAGAGGGCAAAGACGCTGCCCGTTTGGATTGGGTAACAGCATCAGAGATTGGAACCAAGGAATTTATCATAGCGCATAGCGAAGATGGAACCCAATTTAAGGCCATTGGAAGCGTCGCCGCTGCTGGTTGGAGTCAAGCTACTCAGGAATATCATTTTATCCACCAAGACCTCCAAACGCAAAAAAATTATTACCGTCTAGAGATGGTTGAGGAGGATCATTCAGTTGAATACTCTGAGATACGAGTCGTCAGCCTGGATGCACTGTCTACTGCATTTGCTGTCTTCCCCAATCCAGTTGCCCAAAATAGCGCCTTATCCATTCGCACGGCATTTGAAGGCGACTACCGTTTAGAAATCTACGATGGCAATGGCCGTATGGTCTATACGGAAGTTTTGAGGGAGCAGGAGGCGACGCTTTCAGTGGACTTAGCGAAGGGCTTGTATTGGGTGAATTTAGTGGATAACAGGGGCCAAAAGACCCTACAAAAGAAGCTGGTCGTGTTTTGATGATGCGCTAAGCCTCATCCCACTTGGATTGGGTATAAAACTTGATAGGTATTTCCTGCTAGGGGATACCTTCCTTTTTAAACCTACTTTTTAACAGTATTAGCCCGTGGGTCTTCCTCTGGCATGATTTTTTCCAATTATATAAAAGTAATTGCAAATCAGTATCGTTTATATAAGCTAGGCGACTATAGATGAATTTATTTAGTGTGTTTTTTACACGAAATGAAATTTTCGTCGTAAAATTGTAATGTAATAGGGGAAAGACCCCTAAGTTTCATTTTACGATTCGTATTAAATGAACATATTATGACGACATTCAAGAACTTTCGCCATCCCTATAAGGTTGATGAGCGCTTTAGTAAGCGAACGGCTTACTTTTGTATGGAATTTGGGATTGACCAGGCCCTAAAGATCTATTCTGGCGGTTTAGGTTACCTCGCTGGCTCTCATATGCGTAGTGCCTATGAGTTGCGCCAAGGATTGATTGGTATTGGTATTTTGTGGAAATACGGTTATTACGATCAAGTTCGCCAGGGGGATAAATCTATGGATTCCCGATTTATCGAAAAGAATTACAGCTTTTTGGAGGATACTGGGATTACCTTTGACATTCAGGTGGATAGACATCCCGTGAAGGTAAAAGCCTGGTATTTGGCTCCTGAAGTATTTGGAACAGCTCCTATTTTCCTACTCTCTACAGATTTACCAGAAAATGATTGGCTGGCCCAAACGATTAGTCATCGACTATATGACTCTAATGTGGCGACCAAAGTAGCGCAGTACATGCTATTGGGGCTAGGTGGGGCCAAATTGCTGGACATCATTGGTTATGACCCAGAGGTCTATCACCTCAATGAGGCGCATGCTCTTCCTGCTGCCTTTTATTTATACAAGAAATTTGGAAGCGTAGATGCCGTTCGTCGCCGTTTGGTCTTTACTACCCATACGCCCGTAGAGGCAGGAAATGAGAAACACGATATCCGTTTGCTCGATAAATTGGGCTTTTTCCACGGAACATCAGTGGCGGAGGTTCGCCGTATAGCAGATGTACGAGGAGATGTCTTTAACCAAACCTTAGTTGGTTTGCGGCTTTCAAATTTGGCCAATGGGGTGTCAAAGATACATGGAGGCGTTGCTCGTCAGATGTGGGGGACTTATGCTGGTATTTGTCCGATTACCCATATTACCAATTCTCAGAACAAGAAATATTGGTCAGATAAGATCATGGACCAAGCTTTGGAACAAGGCGATGATGGTCAATTGAAAAGCCGTAAGTTTTGGCTAAAGCAAAAGCTTTTTAATATGGTGGCTGATCAGACGGGGAAAATATTTGACCCCAAGGTCCTGACCATCGTTTGGGCCCGTCGTTTTGCTGGTTACAAACGCGCTGAGCTGATTACGCGTGATTTGGCGCGTTTTGAGCGCTTGATCAACGATACAAAGCGCCCTGTACAGATCATCTGGTCGGGAAAGCCCTATCCAACTGATTATGAGGCCATTAGTACTTTTAATGGATTGGTACACCTCAGCAAGCGCTATAAGAATTGCGCTGTTTTGGTGGGCTATGAATTGGCGCAGTCCAAAAAGCTCAAACAAGGATCAGATATTTGGCTCAACAATCCGCGGGTACCTCGCGAGGCTTCTGGGACCAGTGGCATGACGGCTGCGATGAACGCATCGGTCAATCTGTCTACTTTTGATGGCTGGATTCCTGAATTTGCCAAGCATGGCCAAAATTGCTTTGTCGTACCAGAGGTAGATATGCGACTTCCCGTTTTTGAGCAAGACGAAGTGGATCGCGAAAATTTAATGGATGTACTGGAACATGAAATCCTACCCATGTACTACGATCGTCCAGACGAATGGTGGAATGTAGTGAAAGAAAGTATGCGCGATGTCGTTCCCTTTTTCGATTCCGATCGAATGGCCAGTGATTATTACGAAAAATTATATGCCAGCGTTTCAGCCCCAGTGCTGAAGGACTAAGCTGGTGACTTAATAACCCTATTGACGCAAGCGGCCGATCCCAGGATTTGGCCGCTTTTTTGTCCCCGTGTAGGACTGACTCCCCGCTAGAGCGGGGTCAGTCCTACACTTAAGCGCCGTCCCTAGCCCTCACCAATCACTGCCCTCCCCCCAACAGCTTCCTCTTCCCCCAACTACTTTCCAATCCCAACATAACACAAGATTCAAAATTGCTTCGTATTTTGGATGAGGACCTAAAGTCTAATCAAAATTCAGTGTATGAAAGCCATCTACAATACCATAGGCGATAATTACAATTTTACGCGAAAAGCAGATGATTTTATCCTCCATCGCTTTTATCAGCACATCACCAAGGGGCGAAGTGTCACTGGACCCCATCTCGATATTGGCTGTGGGACGGGTAATTACACCATTCCTCTAGCCCAAAAGGGACTTTCTTTTATTGGGGTTGATCCATCCGAAAAAATGATCTTGGAAGCCCAGGCAAAGTCAAAGGATATCGACTGGCGTTTGGGGCAGGCCGAGCAAATTCCACTGGCTGATGCTGCGGTAGATACGGTCATTGCCCAGCTCACCATTCACCATTGGCAAAATCTCGAAGCGGGTTTTCGCGAAATTCATCGCGTGCTCCGTCCCAATGGCCGCTTCGTCCTTTTCACTTCCTCTCCCCAACAAATGCAGGGCTACTGGCTCAATCACTATTTCCCCAAGATGATGGCCGATTCCATCCAGCAAATGCCCGCCCTGCCCCTCATTGAAGCTACCCTGGAAAAGACTTCGCTACAACTCATCGAAAAAGACCCTTATGCCATTCGAGATGATCTAAAGGACTTATTTCTATATGCTGGAAAAAATCGCCCAGAACTGTATTTCCAAGATGAGGTGAGAAGCGGCATTTCTTCTTTTGCGGCCTTAGCTAATCGAGCAGAGGTGGAAAGGGGATTGGTAAAATTACAGCGAGATATAGAGGAGGGGCGCTTTGCAGCGCTACAAGAAAGCTATCGCCACGAAGCGGGTGATTATTTATTTATCATCGCCAAATCAAAATAGCTTGTGTACTCAATTGTCTATTAAAAAAAGAGGCCGTTCACCTGAACGGCCTCTTTTCACCAAGCTCATCTTGGCTGGTGGCAAGCTCGTTTTTTAGTAGGTATTATTCATCGAATCTGACCACTTTGCAGTTATTGTATTTTTCTCGTTCCGTTTGGAGAGATGCCAACCAGTCGAGATACATTTGCTTTGGCATTTGACGATAGCCGACTCTATGTGCCTTAAAATACGTTTGCTGCATTTCGTCCCATAATGGCTTAGCATCATCAGTAATCGTAAACAATTTTTTTGGCTGCTCTACATTATGCTGTTCCATCATCTGTTCGATAAGGCGTTTTTGGGTTTCAGCTTTGAGTAGTATAGCAGTGATATAATTTGGGAAATGTTTTAGTGCGAGTTCGCAGCATTTTAATATGAATGCACCGTCATTATTAGGGAATTTACGATTATAACCCATTGCCAAATCAGCTACACACATAGCTATTGATTCTTTGTCATCGAGAGCAACCATATACACCCCGTTTTGAATAGCTTCTAAGTACACATACCCTGATGCCATAATCCATGCATCAATTGGAAATGATGCACTTGTAAGTTCCGTATTATACCAGCCAATTTTCTCACATCTATTTTTAATATAGATGTGATTTGGAGCAATAGCTAGATGAGCTTCTATACCAAGTTCATCTGCAAGTATTTTGTAGAGGTAAGGCATTGAATGACAGTTGCCTTTTTTAGTGGCAAGTAGCTTTGTAACAAACATACTAGACCAATCATTTGTGGCAAATGGATCGTCAAAGTCATAAATAAAAGGATAATGATACCATGTATCTCCATTAGTCAAAATGGTTGTTGTATCTGTTATTAAAGTGTAAAGCGCAGCATATTTCAGAACTGTACTTCTGTCTCTGTTGGTATAGTCTAGACTGCTGTTTTCTGCAACACTAAGCGCGATTCGTGTTAGTATTTCTACCTGTGTTTCATATTTGTTTTTGTCAAGTAGTCCATCAGAATACGCATTCTCTACCGCAAATACTGCATCTTTAAAAGATATATTCATATTACTCTCCAACATATTACTCAATAGCAAATATGCCGTATCAAACTCTCTTTGCTGACCTGATAAAATTGTGTGAGAGAACATAAATAACATGAGAGCTAGAAACCTATATTTAGACAATGAAATCATTTATTATGCACATATTTCTTCACTAAACAAGCTAATACCAATGCGTTTGGGCCAGCAAAGAACATAGTTAAGTAAAGAGTCGAATTTGTAAACCAGTTAAATATGCTCAATGGAAAATTGAGTACATATGTATAGACTAGAAAGGCAATTAACTCTGTGATAGAAAAAGTCTCAAAGCTGTACAATTCTTTGGCAGAAGTATAATATTCTTCATAACTAAATCAAGTTATCCCACATATTAAAAGCAGCAGTATATACATACTAACAAAAAATATATACCATCGATACCTCTTCATACTTTTTCTTAAGTAGAACGGCTACTTAGGAAAACATATCTTCCCATAATTATTAATTTCTAGTCCTTTGATTTCTGTTTTGAAAATATCTGCTAAACACATTATTGTCGCATAAACTACAACAATTTTTTTAGTGTCAACAGGCATTGTTCTTATGTCTAGTACTGTTACTTTTACATTAGTTCCTGATGATGGTTTGTGGTGTTCAAAGAAGTAATGTACTCCAAAACTAACTGATGCTTTCCACTCCGAAGCCGTGTAACCAAAATCTATTAATAAATCGCGACCATCATGTTTTTCAACTAGAAGTTCTATCTCTGTATAGAAACCATAGTCTCCAATTAACTTTTTGATTTTGTATTTACCTTTTTCGTTCATTATTGCGTTCGTTTTAAAATTTCTTCTGTACTTACTTTAACACCATTTTCAAAAAATTCTGTCGCTCTAAGTAGTTGTGGATTATCTAAAATTTGGTTAAACTCCCATTGGGTATATCCAACCCCATCATCATATAGACCTTTCCCCTTTAATGAGCGAGCTTGTTTTAGATCAATGCTCGTGATATTAAACTTAATTTTTCCAACTTCTGCATCGCTAAAGTTTTTGAAAAATGCACCAGTTAATATAGCTTTAGGGTTAAG
>JBCBDH010000444.1:0-5748 GCA_038529855.1 Bacteroidota bacterium
GTCTCCCCCGTCTCTTTTGTCGATAAAGCCTTGATGGATAAGGTAGAGACCCAAATTATCCGTCCTACAGTAGATGGTTTAAAAAAGAGAAACATCGACTACAAGGGATTTATCTTCTTTGGTTTAATTAGCGTCAAAGGCGATCCCTTTGTCATCGAATACAATTGCCGATTGGGCGATCCAGAGACCGAAGTCGTACTGCCTCGTCTGCAAAACGACTTGTTAGCCCTGTTTTTGGCCACCAGCGAGGGGCGGCTTGATCAAATTGATATTCAAAAGGATCCCAGGGCAACGACAACTATTATGCTGGTTTCGGGAGGTTATCCACAAGCTTATGAAAAAGGCAAGATCATTAGTGGGATGGCGCAGATTGAAGACAGCCTCCTTTTCCAGGCAGGGACGCGCCAGGAGGGGGAACATATTTTGACCAATGGCGGGCGGGTGATCGCCGTAACCTCTTATGGTAGCGACTTTAAAGAAGCCCTCGCTCTTTCCAATAAAAATGCCGCCATAATCGATTTTGAGGGAAAGTATTTCCGCAGTGATATTGGTTTTGACCTGTAGCCAATGGCCTATCCAATTGAGCATATCCAAAAGATAATCGAAGGTCGCTTTTTACAACAAAGCGGCCCTTCCTCTCCTATTGAGCATTTGGTCATCGACAGTCGCCAAATCTTGTTTGCTCGCCAATCGCTCTTTATCGCGCTCCAAGGGCCAAGGCGCAATGGACATGATTTTATCTCCTCAGCTTATGAAAAAGGGATTCGCCATTTTATTGTCAGCCAAGACATCAAAACGGAATCCTACCCCAATACCAATTTCTTACAAGTTGATCACCCCCTGAAAGCGCTGCAAAGCCTTGCTAGTCACCACAGAAGCTCTTTTTCTTTGGATTGTATAGGCATTACGGGAAGCAATGGCAAGACCATTATCAAGGAGTGGCTATTCCAATTACTACAGCAGGATTATGCCATTGTCAGAAGTCCAAAAAGCTATAATTCGCAGATTGGGGTGCCGCTTTCCATATGGCAGATCAAGTCCCGCCACGATTTGGGGATTTTTGAAGCAGGTATATCACAGGTGGGAGAAATGAAACACTTAGCCCCTATTATTCAATGCCAAGTGGGTATTTTCACTAATATTGGACCAGCACATAGCGAGGGATTTAGTAGTGAGAAGGAAAAAATCGAAGAAAAGCTACAACTCTTTCGCTATGCCCATACCCTAATCTATTGTGCCGATCATCAGGCCATTCATCAAAGCGTTCAGGAAGTGTTTGAAGGACAGGTCCTCAATTGGTCAAGAGATAAAGGAAAGGCTGCCATTTGGATTAGTGAAATTAGTTCCCAAGGACGATACACCCAAATACAAGCCCGTTACCAAAATCAAAAAAGCCGCATCCAAATCCCGTTTAGCGATCAGGCAGCTATAGAAAATGCCATCCATTGTTGGGTGCTGCTACTGTACAAAGGCTATCCAGCCCCCTTAATCCGACAGCGAATGAAGCAGTTGGAGGCCATCGCCATGCGGCTAGAGGTCAAGGCAGGGCTCCGCAATTGTACCCTAGTCAATGACAGCTACAATAATGATCTCAATGCCCTGACCATCGCTCTGCTCTTTCTGCAACAGCAATTTCAGCATCACAACAAATGCCTCGTCCTATCCGATATTCTACAAAGCCGCCAAGAGCAGGAAGCCCTTTATCAACAAGTAGGACAACTACTACAGCAAAGCGCTATCAAGCGATTTATTGGAATTGGAACTAAAATCAAGGCCATCGAGCCCTATTTGGGTTCAAAGGTAAAAGCCCGTTTTTTCCCAGATACCAGCAGTTTTTTAGAACAAATCGACCAATTTCAATTTGCTAATGAATGTATCTTGCTCAAAGGTGCCCGACACTTCGCCTTTGAACAAATTGTCAATCGCCTGGCCCTAAAAGCTCATCGGACGGTATTGGAAATCAATCTCGATGCCCTCCGCCACAATCTCAACACCTACAGTCAATTCCTAAAGGCTAATACTCGCATGATGCTCATGGTCAAGGCGGCGGCTTATGGTAGTGGCAGTGAGGAAGTAGCGCGTTTGCTGGAAGCGCAGCAAGTCGACTATCTGGCAGTTGCTTATACCGATGAGGGGATTGCCCTGCGCAAAGCGGGAATCGAATTGCCCATCATGGTGCTCAATCCAGAAGAAAAGGCTTTTGATGCCATGATCCGCTATGGCCTAGAACCAGAAATCTACAGTCTTCGCTTGCTAAAAGCGCTCCTACCCTATCTTCCTTCTGCTCATTCATTGGGCATCCACCTCAAATTGGATACAGGCATGCATCGACTGGGTTTTGAACCAGCACATATACCAGAATTAATCGAGTGGTTAAGCCAATCGCCACAATTGGAAATTCGGTCGATTTTCTCTCATCTAGCCGCCAGCGAAGCGGAGGAACACGACGCTTTTACGGCTCAACAGGTAGCGCGATTTAAGGAGATGTATGCAAACATTAGCCAAGCATTGGGCTATCAAGCACCTCGCCACATCCTCAATTCCAGTGGCATCATTCGCTTTCCACAATACCAAATGGATATGGTGCGTTTGGGCATTGGATTGTACGGTATAGATAGCAGTGGGACGATTCAGGAGCAATTGCAGTGGGTGCATACTTTCAAAGCCCATATCTCTCAGATTAAGATGGTGGCTGCTGGCGAATCAATTGGTTATGGTCGGGCGGGGCGAGCGGAGCGAGCGATGCGTATTGGTACCATTCAGCTGGGTTATGCGGATGGTTTGAGGCGGGCTGCAGGAAATGGTCGATTTTCACTTAAGATTCGGGGGCGAGCGGTACAGACGGTGGGTAACATTTGTATGGACATGTGTATGATTGATTTGAGTGAGATGCCCGAGGTTGAGGAGGGAGACGAGGTAGTTGTTTTTGATAGTGCTGAACAGCTTTTGGCATTAGCCCGTTGTTATAAGAGCATTCCCTATGAGATTTTTACGGGGATAGCTGACCGAGTGAAGCGGGTTTACTACCAAGAATAGGCATTTTCGTCCTTGATTTTGTCGGTCATTGTTTAATGTTTGGCTATGCATTGTCTATACTTAGTAAAATTGCTAATTTTGCGGAGTTTTTTATTCAAATAAGATTATTTGCGGTAAGCTATATCTACTGCTCTTTCAATTCATAAATCAATCAACAAATGATAAAGCAAGTATTGGCACTCAGTGTGCTTTTTGTATGCTTATGGACTTCAGCATTGGCTCAACCCGAAGATCCGGTATTGTTTACAGTGGAGGACAACCCCATTCACCTTTCCGAGTTTTCTTATATCTATTCCAAAACTAATGGTGAAAAGGCTGATTTTTCCAAATCATCTCTTCAGGAATACCTCGATCTCTATGTCAAATTCAAACTCAAGGTGCAACGCGCCAAAGACATGCGCCTGGATACTATTCCCAGTTTGATTCGCGAGTTGGATGGCTACCGCCGTCAATTGGCCAACTCCTATCTCGTCGATAAGGAGGTCACCGATCGGTTGGTCAGAGAGGCTTATGATCGCACCCTCAAAGATGTCGATATCAGCCATATTATGATCAATCTTCCAACCAATGCCACTCCAAAAGATACGCTGGCGGCCTATCAAAAGGTGATGGAAGCCCAGAAGATGCTACAATCGGGTAAGGCTTTTGAAGAAGTAGCTAAGGAAATGTCACAAGACAAGGGCACTAAGAATAATGGGGGCCGCATTGGCTTCATCACGGCACTACTACCCAATGGATTTTACAGCTTGGAAAATGCGGTGTACAATACCGCTGTCGGGCAGGTAGCTGCTCCAATACGCACAACGGCGGGCTATCACATCGTCAAAGTCAATGGCGAGCGCGAAGCGCGGGGAGAGGTAGAAATTGCACATATCCTCATCCGCTCAGAAGCTAAAAAAGGCAATGCCCAAAATGCCAAAGCGACTATTGACAGTTTGTATCAAGTATTGAACAAGGGAGGTGATTTTGCAGACATGGCCAAGGGCCTCTCTGAAGATAAGCTCAGCGCCCCTAAGGGAGGAAATATTGGCTTTTTTGGTATTAATCGCTACGAACGCGGTTTTGAAGATGCCGCCTTTGGTTTGAAACAAGATGGCGATATTTCTGCACCAGTCCAAACACGTGCGGGTTGGCATATCCTCAAGCGGATCAGCCGCAAGCCTATTGAAGGATTTGATATTTCCAAACGCCGTCTACAACCTAAGATCCAAAAGGATGGTCGCTATGAACTGGCTAAGCAAGCCATGATCAATCGCATCAAGAAAGAGAGCAATTATCAAGAAAAAACAGCTGCTCTGGATAAATACTTTGGAGGTTTGGATAAAGAATTCTTATCGGCCAAATGGCGGCCTTCAACGGATAAATCCACAGAAGCCCTATTTAGTCTGGGGGGAGATACCAACTTCAGCGTAGCGGAGTTTGAAGCCTTCTGCCAGCGCTCTTCCCGCAAACGCGTTCGCGAAGGTCGCAATAGTACCCCAGCAGGAATGGCAAGAATCCTGTTTGAAGATTTTGTTGGCGAAAGCTGTATCAAATACGAAGAAAGCCAGCTAGAAAATAAATACCCCGAATTTAAAGCCCTCATGCGCGAGTACCAGGAAGGTATTTTACTCTTCGAGGCGACCAAAAACTTGGTTTGGGACAAAGCCTCACAAGATTCCGTAGGTTTAGTGCGTTTCCACGAAAACAATAGAGACAATTATATGTGGGGAGAGCGAGCAAAGGTCAGTACTTACACCCTTAAAGCAGATGGTAAAAAGCGTTTGAAAAAGATTAGAAAATGTGCAGCCAAAGATGGGCCAGATCAGGTCATCAAACGTTTCAATAAGAAGAATAAATACCTCGCTGTACAGGAAAAGGTCGTCGAGAAAGGTAAAGACGAAAAGCTAGCCAATCTGACTTGGAAAACAGGAGAGATGACCGCCACGGAAACCAATCCCAACAATAAATCCCTGAAGTTCACCAAGATCGAAGAGGTGATCCCTCCTACGCAAAAGACAATGAAGGAAGCACGTGGATACATCATTGCCGATTATCAGGACTATCTGGAGAAGGAGTGGTTGAAGGAACTGGAAAACAGCTATAAAGTAAACGTCAACCAGAAGGTCTTTAACAGTCTGGTCAAATAAGGAGTATGAACCGTTTTGTCGATTCTTGGCCACTATTGGGATTGGGTGTGCTTTTGTTAGCGCAGGTGGCTTGTACTCCTATGGAAACACCTCCCGAACCAGATGACAAGGTACTGGCTAAGGTGTTCAATAAGTCGCTTTACCTATCCGAATTGGAGGGAATGACGCCCGAGGGGAGTGCGCCAGAAGACAGTGCATTGATCATTAATGCCTACATTGAGCGATGGGTTCGAGAAGCGCTTTTGATGCATGAGGCGGAGAGAAATATTCCCAAAGAAATCGACATCGACCAACTGGTTCGCGACTACAGGGCCTCTTTAGTGCGTTATAATTACGAAAAGCTGCTAGTTGATCTGCAATTGGATTCGACCATTAATCAGAACGAATTGCAAACTTATTATGAAAAAAATAAGATCGATTATCAATTAGATAGCGATATTGCCCGTTCTTATTTTATCAAGGTGCCGCTGGAAGCAGATGGCCTGGATGAATTGCGTAACTGGTGGAATAGAATAGATGATGAAGAGACCTATTTGCGCATCGTGGATTACTGTACGCGCAGTGCGCGAGTGTATATGCTGGA
>JBCBDH010000445.1:0-5738 GCA_038529855.1 Bacteroidota bacterium
GTTTCCACAGGTTCAATTTCAGGTAGCGGATGCGGCTCGATTGCCTTTTGAGGCTCATTTTGACGCCATTTTTTCCAATGCAGCCATCCACTGGGTATTGGATTATAGAGGGGCGATTGACAGTATGTATCGAGCGCTGCGAAGCGGAGGGAGGATGGTCGTAGAGTTTGGCGGAAAGGGAAATATTGAGGCGATACTTCAAGCTTTAAGATCAACATTGCGAAATAAGGGACACATCGAGCAAGCAGAGCGCCAACAATGGTTTTTTCCATCTATTGGTCAATACACCCAAGCGCTAGAGGAAAGGGGTTTTGAAGTGGAATGGGCCCATCTATTTAAGCGACCTACACTATTAGCGGATCAGCAAAAGGGCATTCAGGACTGGTTATTGATGTTTGCTAAAGGAATAATGGCAGGGATTCCTGCAGCTGAGCAACAAATTATTATCATGGAGGTACAGGAAAAACTTCGCCCCCAGTTATTTTATGATGAAAATTGGTGGGCGGATTATAAGCGAATTCGTATAAAAGCCGTTAAACCATAAGTAAGCTATAGAAAAGCTATGAAATATCAACCAAGCGATCAACAATTACAAAAACACATCGACCATTACTGGATTGTCAATGAGCCGCTTTCGATATTTGGGGAAAGCCCTCCCGTCTATGCCTTTCCAGGTATGCGCCCAGATTTGATTCTCATCCTAGATGGCCATTTTAACTTTACCTATTGTGGCCAAACGGATTCAGTCTACAAAAGCAGGATGTGCAGTTTTATCCACCAAGAAGTCGTATTTGACCACCATCCACTCCATGCCTTTATCATCGTTCAATTCAAAGCCCGTGCGCTGTCCTCTCTCCTCCCCTTCGTATCGCTCAAAGCCAGGGAGCTGATGAATCAACCCATCTGTGAAGCGAGCGCCGTATTTGGCCCTGCATTGGAGCAATTGGTCGACAGTCTTCGCGGTCAGGCAGTAGCAGAACAAATCGCCAGGCTGGATACTTTTTTTCTCCAACACTACCAGCGCGAGCGCGAAGGATTTATTACCGAAATGGCCCAAGAGTTTAAACATTCCTTTTCTTTGGGGGAGATTCGTAAACACACCAAATACTCCTATGCTACGCTGGATCGCTACTTCAAAAAAGATACGGGTCTATCCCCTAAAAACTATCAAACCCTGCGTCGTTACAAAACCGCTGTAGAGGAAATCTACCAAACCCGCAATCAAGACTGGTCGCATTATGTAGAACAGTACAACTATTTTGATCAAAGCCATTTTATCAAAGAAATCAAACGCTTCACTGGCTTTACGCCTACCCAATTACTCCAATTACCTGCCCTGCTTGATTTTCGGATTTAGCGCTTTATCATCACAACCTTATAGCGAGAATCCTCCTATCCTTTTAGCATTCTTCAATTTTATGATGAATTTTTACAATCGCTTTGTAGAAGTATCTCTTATTTTTGACTTGATCTTTTACACCAATATCTCCGCTATGAAGCGTTTAACTATATATTGTTTCTTACTGATTCTTACCGCTTGTAGCCATAATGTATCCACCAATGCGGAGGTAGAAAATATAGATCAAAGACTACAACAATTGGTCGAAGAAGCCGTCTATGATTCTTTTGAGCAAGTGCCAGGGGTAGCCATGAGCGTATTAGCGCCCAAGCTCGATATCCAATGGTCAGGAGCAGCGGGTTTTGATAGCAGAGAAAAAGACCAGGCCCTATCAAGCAATCAAGCTTTTCGAATTGCTAGCGTGACCAAGACTTTTGTTGCCGCTGCCATTATTCGCTTGCAGGAAAAAGGAAAACTGTCGATTGATGATCCCATCAGTACCTACCTTTCTCCTCTTCACATCAAAAGCTTACAAAAAGGCCAATACGATCCCTCCCGCATTCTTATCCGTCACTGTCTTCATCATACCAGCGGACTTTTTGACTATGCCCTGGGCGATCGCACCTACATCAATAAAGCCCTCAAAGATCCCAAACGCCGTTGGACGCGAACTGAGCAGCTCCAAATCGCGATGGACACTGGACAGCCGCTAGGCGAGCCAGGGGAGCGCTATGGCTACTCAGATACGGGATACATTTTGCTTGGAGAAATTATAGAAACCCTACAAGATACCAGCTTGGCAGCTGGTTTAAGGGCGCTCCTGTCCTTTGATCAACTTGGTCTTTCAGCCACCTGGTTGGAAAGTCTAGAACCCGCCCCCCAAGGGGTTTTTCCAATGGTCCACCGCTATTTTGGACGGGATACAGATGCTAGTGAATGGGATAATTCCATTGATCTTTATGGAGGAGGTGGGCTGGCCTCTACGACAAAAGACTTGGCAGCCTTTCTCTATGCGCTTTTTAATGGACAGGTATTTGAAAAGGAAAGCAGTCTTGAATTAATGCTATCTAAGGCGAGCTATGGCGAGACCTATGATACAGAAGCGGACCCTAGATTTAATGATTATCGAATGGGGCTTTGGAAAACGAGTTTATATGGTCAGGAAGCTTTTATGCACGATGGCTTTTGGGGAAGTACCTTTCTGTATGTTCCTGCCAATGAATGTGCCATCGCCATTAATTACACCCACGGCTATCGAGAACGGCTACTCAAAAAAACAGCCTTACTAATCAAAAATCTTCAAGCAGCTCAATAAATCACAAAGCTTTTTCTATGTCTATTATCAGTATCAATGGCCTGCGTTTTGGCTATCGCAAAAGTGAAGTCGTATTAAAGGAGGTCAATATGCAAGTCCCAAGCGGTCATATCTATGGATTCCTGGGGCCTAATGGGGCTGGTAAAAGTACGACCATCAGGAGTATTTTAGGTTTATTAAAACCACAAGCTGGGCAAATTCAGCTCTTTGGAAAAAGCATTAAAGCGCAAGGGCCAAGTGTTTTTCATCGCATTGGCGCTTTGATAGAAGCTCCTTCACTATATGCTCAACTCAATGCCATTGATCATCTCAAAATGATGTGTCGTTATCGCGGTTTATCCTTTGATCGAATACCGCTGGTTTTAGAAAAAGTCAACCTTTGGTCGCGTCGCAAAAAGGCCAGTCATACCTACTCCACGGGAATGAAACAGCGATTAGGACTGGCCATGGCCCTTCTTCACGATCCTGAACTGCTGATTCTGGATGAGCCAACCAATGGCCTGGACCCCGCAGGGATTACGGAATTTCGACAACTTATCCAAGAACTTCACGAAGAGGGAAAGACCATCTTTTTATCCAGTCATTTGCTATCAGAAATAGAGCGGATCGCCACCTACGTTGGGATACTCAATCAAGGAAAAATGGTTTTTGAAGGCAGCTTATCTCAACTGCAAGCCCTCAAAGCCTCCAAGATTGAATTGGAACTAAAGATTGATCAAGTCCAAAAAGCCCTGGCTATTATTCCTCCTCAAAATCTAATTTCCCAATATCCAGAACACCTTCATCTCAAACTAGCCCATAAAAAAGACATTCCTTCATTGATTAAAAAGCTAGTTGATGCAGAATTGTCGATTTATGAGATTCGTCAAATCAATAATGACCTCGAAAATCGATTTATTCGCATGACTCAAGAACAACAATAAGCTATGAATACCAATAATGCTTCCATTGGAAACCTTCTCACTGCTGAATACCAAAAACTCAAAAATAGCCCCACCCTTTATCTAATGCTACTCAGTGGGCTACTTGTGGTGCTGATCATTAGTTTGGTATCTATGCTGGATGTACATACCCTGGTATTAATGGATGAGAATCCTTGGAAACGCTATCTGTCTCGTGCCACTTCTGCTTTTTCCATCTTTGTTTTGGGGCCCATTAGCATTTTATTGGTATCCGCTCTTATTTACATTGAGCAACAAGCAAGCGCCAATAAAATGCTGTATACCCTACCCGTATCCAGAGGTCGACTATACTTCATTAAATTATTCGTTCTGCTTTCCCTAATTATGATGAGTATTTTGATCTTTTCTTTTGCCCTTCTCATTAGCGGGCATATCGTTGGTTATTACTACCCTGAGTTCGAAATGGGGTATTATGCCCCTGATTACCAACTGATTTGGGCCAATCTTCAAAAAAGTATGCTGGCTGTTTTGGCGCTGGTAGGATTTCAATATCTACTAAGCTTATATTTCAACAACTTTATCTTTCCACTGGCCATTGGCCTAATGAGTTTTATTGCAGGTTTTTTATTGACGGCTTCAGATGTAAAAGAGGTACAATACCTCCCCCATGCTTATCCCGTTATGGTTCGAGATTATGGCATGATACGCTCTGATTTTCTAAAAGAGATTTGGGCAGCGGGGACGGTACTCAATCCAGTAGAACAATGGAGCATTGGATTATTCCTACTTTTTAGTCTGCTGGCTTATTGGTATGAAACCAGACGAAATATTGTGTGAGTACCCATTATTTTTACGGCTTTGCTTTTTGAAAGGAGAAATAAGTGCTAAACTTATTCAATTTTACGCTGTTCGTTCGATAGAAAACCTGCTGATTGATGAAACGCCTCTTTATCCAAATCCTTTCCCATATTTTTCCAAAACTAACGGTCCAATTGGCCTATCAGCAATTGACCAGTCCAAGGATCAAGAAGCTGCGCGAACACGAATTAGCTTTGTTAGAAACAGCTCAACAATCCAACTTTACCTTTGGAGCCTTTGACATTCGATTGTACGAATGGCCAGGAAAGGGAGAGACGATTTTATTGATTCACGGCTGGGAAGGACAGGCGGGCAACTTTGCGGACCTTATTCCCCTACTCTTACAGAAAGACTACCATGTCATTGCCTTTGATGGTCCTTCTCATGGATTTAGCAGCAAAGGCAAAACCAGTTTATTTGAGTTTAATGCCTTGGTAACTACGCTAATTCAGCGCTATGCACCCAGCCGTTTACTGAGTCATTCCTTTGGCGGTGTGGCCACCACTTCAGCCTTATATGAACTTCCTGATACCCATATCCAACGCTATGCACTATTGACGACCCCAGATAAATTCATGGATCGCATCAATGATATTTCCCAACAAGTAGGCATCAACGAAAAAGTCAAATACCAGTTGATTGAGCGATTGCAAAAGGAGGTACAGACAGATGTCAGCCAACTCAATGTCAGTACTTTTGTACAAAAGCTGAATGTAGATAAGGCCCTCATCATTCACGACAAAAATGACCGCGTCATCCCCATCCAACAATCTAGAAATGTAGCGCAAAACTGGCCCAACTGCGAAATGCTGGAAATCGAAGGAACTGGTCATTTTAGAATTTTAAGAACGCCTGCCGTTTTACAAAAGGTCGTCGCGTTTTTAGAATAAGCACCTAGATTTCCTCTAAATTTAATCCATTCAAGGCTTTTCTAAGGGCATAAATTTACTATCTTGGATCATCACCCAAGTTACATTCTTATGGCCTCTACCATCCCCTTTAGCATCCTTCCTGGACAGGAAGAATTTATCCTCAATTACCTCAATAATATCGCTGATGCCTCAGAGATTACTGATAATAAACAGCTCAAAGATGATCCCCAATACGATGGTGCAGGAGGCTATACCATTGGCGATAAAGTGGCAACTAATCTTATAAATGCCAAATCCAAACTTCCTCGCGGCCAATTTCGTACACTTGATCAAGTATTGGAGGTCAAAGGTATGGGACATGACAAGCTGCGCGACCTAATGACCAGCTTTTGGACCTCCGCTGATGAAGCCTTCCATCGCCAATTGTTTAGCGGCCTCCTGCACCATCGTAT
>JBCBDH010000446.1:0-5734 GCA_038529855.1 Bacteroidota bacterium
GCTAGGGGCTTTTAGTGCGGGTTCTTTAATATTGACGATTGGTAAAATCATAAAGCCGCGTTCTTCGAAGTAGCTGAGTATGCTCAGTGGGTCAGAAGGGTCAATGACCTCTACCGTGTATTCCTTTACCTCAATTAAATCCCCATCATCATTTGTAATCGTCAAAGTATAGGTCGTTGTTTCATCTGGGCATACTTCTATCATGGAAGGGTGGGGATGATCCAAATCATCTGATGGTTCCCAATGGTAGCAATGGCCATCGTCTGCTACGCCTATGGTCTGACAAGCTCCCTTACAGATCGCTTCTTCTGTATTGGATTTGATGATTTGTGTACAGCTTTGTTCACAGGATCGTGCATCTTCTATATGGATGGTATAGTTGCCAATGGGTAGGTCTTGAATTTGATAAGTTCCTGATGTACTTAGGCTTTGGCTTCCTGAGGAGGGGCCTTGCCAAGTCAACAAATAAGGAGCTGTGCCTCCTGCTATTTGGACTTCAATCACCCCATTAGGGGCGCTATTTTCATTGGAATTATCATGCTGAAAAATCTGGCAAGACAGATTGAGGGGCTGGGCAAATTGACCATTGGAAATACTGCTGATTAAATAACTATTTGCTGTATTATTGGCTTTGCCTGGCGTACCAGTAGGTGCAAGTTCATAGCTTAGTGTGGAGCTACTACAAGCATCCTTTAATAGGATAGAAGCATCATTATTGGGAATATTCAGACTGATATTTAAGGTGTTTGGATGATTGGCATTGGGGTAGTTACTGCTCCAATTTACAGCGTGAGCTAGGGTTTTATTAGGGGTGTACAGTTGTAGCGCATCTGCTTCCAGATTGATGGGAAAGATAGGAGTGAAATTAGTTGAGAGGGAAGGGGTCAAACACTCGACATCTAGTGAACCTTGGCATTTGGAGATACAATCACTAGATAGTGGTAAGGATAGTACGCCATCGCTGTTTGGATAATTCGTCCAGTTGGGTGATAGGTCTTTTGGTGGATTTTCATTGTCGTAGAGCAAAATGAGTGTCCCTGGATAGACTTCAGATAGACAATCCCCAAATACGAGGTGGATGTTATCATCCGCATTGGATTGATGATAATTATCAATAGCCCAAGCCTGCAAATTGATCGCTTGACTAGGGGTATATTGATCCCCAACAACCAGGAGTTCGATAAATTTTCCAGATTCCCACTTTCCAATTTCATTAATCAATAGGAAGGGAGGCGGAGCGCTTTGGCTAAAAAGCCAATGACTGAATAGGAAGAAAGAGACCGTAAAAACGAGGGTAGAAATTTTCATTTCCATGAGCTTTATAAGTGGAGTAAAATAAATATACAGCCAGCTAATCTATTGAAGGACAATAGATTAATTACACGCTCGTTTTTTCCTGGTTATTTTTTTGTTATCGAGAAAGAAAAGTTACAGATGTGGCATGAAAACTAACAACGATAGAACGAAGTAAGATGATCTATATTGTATGTTATTTGTTTTATTTTTCATTGACTCACATAACCCAACTCCACCGTGTCCCTCGTCCTGGTCATCACATAAGGCACCAAACGATCCTTGATCAATGCTTTTTGTCGATTGGATGCTTTTCCTGGTTTCCAGTATAGGTAGAGCTTTGGCAATTTTTCCTTAGTCTTAGGGCGATTGTATTCTATATTTTTAAAGAGATCGCCGTACATCGCCTTGATTTCTTGTTCTACAGCTCGTTCCAAAAGGGTGTCGCTTTGAAGGATGGAGATTTGTTCGCTGAGGCGTTCGATTTCGATTTCTTGCTCGCTTTTGGGTTGTTCGATAATAGCATTGAAGAGGCTGTCCATCTTTTCGATATTATCGACGCGGGCTTCTATGGTTTCGAATTTGGATAGGTCGATTTCGGAGGTAGGGATAATTTCTACATTGGCATTGGGGAGTTTTTCTTCTAATAGAATGGCGTATTCGTCTACACTTCTCGTCATAGAAGGGCCGTATACCTTGACCAATAGTCCATAACCATCTTCTGCGGGAATTTTTTTCCAGCTATCAATGGGTTTGAGTTCTTCGCCAAAACAACTGCGGAGGGCGGTGCGAATATTGCGGTCCTCTTCGATGCCACCAAGGACACCAATTAGGATGGTAACACTGGGAACGATGAGGACTAGGGTGACGAGTAAGATGAGCAATTGGTTGCGTATGCGCTCGCTGGGATTCTCGATGGCCTTGACCGGAAAATTGAGTAAGCGGACAATTAAAAAGGTAGCCAGAGATACCAATACGGCATTGAGAAAGAACAAGTAGAAGGAGTTAAAAATGATTTCCCAATTATTGATAATGCCCAAAGCACTATTACTCGTTGAAATGGAATCAGAGCGGATGAGATTAGCGATACCAAAACCTGTTACACAAAGTGGTGGCATCAAGGCGGTAGCAATCGCTACACCTGGAATGGCATTAGATTGATCTTTACGCGAACCAGAAATAATACCAGCAATTCCTCCAAAAAAGGCGACGAAGGCATCAAGAAGGGTAGGTTTGGTTCTCGCACTAATTTCAGAGGTCAGCTCATTGATGGGGGTGAAAAGGAAATAAATGGTGCTGGTAATCAAGGCAATCGCTATGGAAATACCAAAGTGTTTGAGAGAAATATATAAGGTTTTTCGATCATTGATCCCTACCCCAAGCCCAATACCCAAGATGGGGGACATCAAAGGAGAGATCAACATTGCTCCGATGATAACGGCTGGTGAATTGAGCGTCAGACCTAGAGAAGCAATCATAATCGAACACATCAAAAGCCAGGCGTTGGCGCCTCGCATCCGTTTATTGTTCTTGATATTGATAATCGTTCCTTCTTTATCCAAGCCTTCTCTGAGATCGATCAGATCGTGAAAGAACTCGCGAATACCAGACCACAGATCACTAAATCCTCTTTGGATTTTCTCTTCGGGTTTGGGGGGTGAGGTATTGCCGGGCGCCTGATTTTCAGTAGCCATATGGATAAAGTTTGTTTATTGTACTAACAAGCCATCAGCCATGACTAGGGTCCGATCGCTCATCTCTGCTAATTCTTCATTATGGGTAACAATGACAAAGGTTTGTCTAAAGTCATCGCGTAGGCGAAACAGCAATTGATGCAGTTCCTTGGAAGAGGCGGAGTCCAAATTGCCTGATGGTTCGTCGGCAAAGACGATTTCTGGTTGATTCATTAATGCACGGGCTACTGCTACTCTTTGTTGCTCTCCACCAGAAAGCTGTGCGGGTTTGTGTTGTAAGCGATCAGATAGCCCTAAGTAATCCAATAGCTCAGACGCTCGCTTTTTAGCGACAGATTCCGATTGCTTATTGATAAAAGCAGGGATACAGACATTTTCCAGTGCTGTAAATTCGGGCAAAAGATGGTGGAATTGGAAGACAAAGCCAATATGCCGATTTCGGAAGGCTGCCAACTGTCGGTGATTGAGTTGTTCCACTTGTTCCTCATTGATCTCTAAGGTCCCTTGATCCGCTCGATCCAAAGTTCCCATAATATGCAGTAAGGTACTTTTGCCAGCTCCTGATTTTCCGACAATACTGACGATTTCTCCCTTCCCAATATCAATATCCACGCCTTTGAGAACGTGTAAATTACCGAAGGATTTGTGAATATCACGGGCCTTTATCATGGATTGGATTATTGTGCGGTCAAAAGTACAGCATTCGATAAAGAAAATTAAATTTTCTTCTTAAAACTCCCGAGATGTACTAGCTTCGCCCAAAAATGTTGATAAAGTCTACTGATCAAGTTGAAAGCTTTGCTGCGGGTGATTTGACACAGATTAAGGAACTCCTACATCCCGATAAAGATGGATTAACCTTGGCCTACAGCCTTGCTCATGCCAGCCTCGCCCCTAATACCGCCTCCTTGCCACATCATCTCAATAGCTCTGAAGTTTATTACATGCTGAAAGGGGAGGGGAGAATGCATATCGGTGGTTCTACTCAGATGGTCAAAAAGGGCGACATTGTTTATATCCCGCCTTTTGCTGCTCAGTATATTGAGAATACGGGTAGCGAGCAATTGGAGTTTTTGTGCATCGTTGATCCTGCCTGGCGAGCTGAAGAGGAAGAGGTTTATGATCTATCGAAGGATTAGTCCTGTTGGTTTTACACATTTACCCTATTGAATAATTTCGTAGCCCCTCCTTATCTTTAGGCCATGAGAGTCTTACAGTTGTGCAAGAAGTTTCCTTACCCAGTAAAAGATGGAGAAGCCATTGCCATCACGCAATTAAGTCGAGCCCTTCACGCGCTGGGTAGCCAATTGACGCTTTTATGCATGAATACCCAAAAGCATCATTTTGATGAAGCGATTCCCGTGGGTGTTTTAGATCATTATGAGGCTGTTCATTCGGTAGATGTAGATACCCGCGTACGCGCCTGGTCTGCGCTACTCAATTTATTTTCCTCTGCCTCTTATCATATCGTTCGCTTTGAATCCGTGGCTTTCAAGCAAAAGCTAATCGAAATTCTACAAGCTCAGGATTTTGACATCATACAATTAGAAACGCTCTATCTAGCCCCCTATATCCCTACCATTCGCCAGTACTCCAAAGCGCGAATTGCCATGCGTGCCCACAATGCCGAACACGAAATTTGGGCTCGCATCAGTCAGCATACCCACTTTTTACCCAAGAAATGGTATTTGCAATACCTCACTAAGAAATTGCGAAATTATGAGATCGCTGCTTTGAAAGATTATGATTTGTTGATCGCTATTACCCAACGCGATTTGGATTTGTTTCGGAGCTTGGCTTATCAAAATCAAGCGGTCGTCGTCCCTATCGGAATTGATGGCCAGAGCTATCAAGCTGATTTTTCTAGTTATAAAAGAGCACTTTCGCTTTCTTTCATCGGTTCTTTGGATTGGATGCCCAATCAAGAAGGCTTACAATGGTTTTTAGCCCAGGTCTGGCCCCGCTTACAAGCGCGTTTTCCGGATTTGGAATTTCACATTGCAGGTCGTAATACACCTACTTGGATGTATGATCTGACTTACAGCAATGTGTTCATTCATGGCGAGGTCCCCGATGCCAAAGCTTTTGTGAATGCTCATTCGGTCATGGTAGTACCACTGCTTTCAGGGAGTGGGATGAGGGCTAAGATTTTGGAAGGGATGGCACTGGGAAAAATTGTATTGACTACGAGTGTAGGATTGGAGGGGATAGCAGCCCGACATCAGAAAGAGGTTTTGATTGCAAATGAACCAGGAGATTTTGTAGATGGAATTCGTTTTTGTTATGAAGCGGGGGAGGTACTGGAAGAGATAGGGGAGCGGGCGCGAGCATTGGTGCTACAGGGGTATGATTATATGGAAATAGGAAGGGTTTTGATGCAGAAATATAGGGGCGATTAAATTTATGCGATTAATTTATAGGTGTTGAGTTTTTAGGGCTTACACCTTTGGGGAGGGAATCCCACCCACAGCCACCACCGCCGACCCCAAACCCAAACTGTCTCCTTCAGGATACACCCCTCCTGTTCTCCAACAGCTGCTTAGGGCCGCAAAGTTAGTCCAAAAGTGAAGTCGCTCAGTCCCGGAAACCAAAAACTTCCTAAAAGGACGCAGCGACCCCTAAAATTCCATAAAAAAATAAGCACTATTTTTTCTTCTTCAGAAGTAGTCTGTTGTAAAGTGCTGATTTTCAGTATATAGTTATTAAAGTTTTTTTCATCCTACTGCTAAGTTCAACAGCTCCAATTC
>JBCBDH010000447.1:0-5724 GCA_038529855.1 Bacteroidota bacterium
TTGGGAAAACTATGGCAATGAGGAGCAAACGGGTAAAAACCTGCCTGGTTCTTCGGGTTCAGTTTCCAGTCGTAGCGAAGCACTGCCCACTCCACTAATCCCTCCAATCGTAAAGCGATCGGTCAAGAATGGAGGTGGATCTCCCCTACGACTGGAAACTGAACCCGAAGAACCAGGCAGGTTTTTACCCGTTTGCTCCTCATTGCCATAGTTTTCCCAATTATTCGTCGCACCATCCAAACCCAAAACGACAATGGAATCCATTCCATCAATCCCCGCTCTACCTGCATCGTCCCAATACAGCCTTACTTCTACCTCTTCGCCACCAGGCTCCTGCCCCAACTCCCAATACAAACTATCCGCGATATCGTTGATACCCGTTGGAAGACTATCAAGAAAAGGTGGTGGATCGCCGTAGACACGAGCTGAAATAACCGTATTAGGATCGGATAAAGCAGAGATTTCGATAGGCGCATAGCGGCCATTTACACCTATGGGAAATAGGAAAGGGCTACCATCTGTGCGGCCCATTTTGATTACAGGTCCTTCGATAAAAGCAGAGTCGCTGGCCCCCGTAATGGTTGCTTGATCTTCAATGAGCAAGGGAGCGGCATCCGTAGCGATAAAATTCCCCTTGCTTAAGGTAAGGTTATCATCTACGACAAAGGTATCTGTCAAGATAAAGCCATTGGGATTATCGAAAACAATATTCGTAATATTTATCTCATCTGTTCCACTATTGCTCAAATTCTCTATAGACAGGGTTTGGGCACCAGAAGCACCATCGAGATAAATCGTTGCATTATTGTGCATATATAAAGCCCCAAAACCATTGGGGCGCTGCAAATTTCCACCAAAATATAGGTCTGCACCATCCTTCAAATCTATATACACATTATCATCATTAACCGCATAGACGATGATATCTCCCTTAATTTTGATTGTACTATTTTTTGCGGCTTCTATATAAGCGTCTTTGTCAGTAGATTGGGAATTGAGGGTAAGGCTTTTCTCAAAAATATGAGGACCACTACCATCGCCTGCCTTAAATTTCATCTTTTTCCCTCCTCCCAAATTCTCAAAAGTCGCATCCCCCTTTACCCAAAAAACAGATTCATCCTTGGGATAAATCTCCATATCATCTCCACCAGAAATCTGAGCTAGAAAGTCACCCCCAACGATTATTTTAGAAGTCCCTTTTAACTCAACATCAAAATCTTCACCATTGGTCATGACCAATTCCATCTTCCCCCTCACATCCAAGGTGCCCCCCTCGCTTAGGCGAATCTCTTTTTCGTCCTCCTTATCTGTATTGTAATAGGCATAGGTAAAATCTGTCAATACAGTCACCGTAGCATTTCCTTTGATCTCTAATAGAAACTTATTGTCTGTATTATTGGCCCCTATTCGAGTCATTTGCATTTCTCCCATAACCTCCAAAATAGCATTATCAGCTAATTTGATAAATAAATCATGCTCCCCTTCGCCAGCAGTAGCGATTAGATGGCCAGATATACTGAGGGAAGCGGACTCGCTGATGGACAGCTCTGTGTCATCATCATTATCCAATTGCAAATAAGCCACCTGAACTGCTCCATCACTATCTTCAATAGTGATTGTATGACCATCAATATAGACTGAATCTTCTGGTAGCGGCACCCGTCCTAAATCCCAGGTAGAAGGATCAGACCAGCTCCCATTTTTCTTGGAAATGATGATTGCGGCAAAGGTAGTATTGTAGAGGAGAAGGCTAAGAATTAGTGAAACGTAAACCTTTATTTTCATAGTTTAACTTGATCGTCGAGTTTGAATCAGGGGAGCTTGGAGAGGTAGGATAGAATCGCTATTGGAGAAACAATTTCTTTGCCAAGTTCCACTTTCCTGTCACAAATATTCAAATAACAATATTTTTTCAAAATCAATTCATTCCTGACAAATAGATATGGCCCCTTCCAGCATTGGAATAGTATTTGTCCTTTATGACTCGTTAATTCGTAATTCATTCCCCAATTTGACGATGTAGAGCATGAAAGCCATAAGGCTTATATTGATATTCCTAAGTATTGCACCCGCATTAGCTGCCACTACTGAGCTAGACAGCCTACTTCAACTATTGGATCAACCTGCCTATATTCATCATCCTGAAAAAGCCATCCAGCTTCATATTCAACTAGGCTCCTTATATGGTCACAACAATTTGGAGCAATCTGAAGAGTCTACCAAACACTATCACTTGGCTTTAGACCTCGCGCAAAAGCAAAGCGACTTTGAGCATGTATCAGAATGCCTCTTGGGAATAGCCATCAGCTATGAGCGCCAAAATCGCTACGAAAAAGCCCTGGAATATTACAATCAACTCATTGAACTAGAAGAACAAGAAAAATTTGACCGTCACAAGGCGAAAGCCTATAGCAACAAAACGGGCATTTATCAAGCGCTGGGCGACTATGAAAAAGCTTTTGAGTACCAGATGAAAGCCCTGCTCATCTATGAGATGCGAAACGATACCCTTGGCATTGCCAATAGCCAGTACAATACTGGAAGCATCTTTTTTTACCAAAAACAGTTTGAAAAAGCCCTTGAACACTACCAAATCGCCAAAAAACTCTGCGAAGAAAAGAATATAAGACGCTCTTTTTACTCTTGTCTGGCCGCCTTGGGCACCACTTATGAAAAGCTGGGCCAACACGAATTGAGCCTAAAATACAATCAACAAGCCCTGGAATTAGCGGAAGAGCTACAATCCAAAATTGGCATTGCCTATGCCAAGGGCAACATCGCCGTAAACTATCTGGCACAAGAAAATGATGAAAAGGCAGAGACCTTGCTCCTAGAGGCCATCGAACTCAAACTTGGGATGGGCGATAAATTTGGGGCTATTGGTACCACCATCGACCTCTCCAAACTCTATCTAAAGTGGGGCAAACCCACGCAGTCCATCCCCCTCCTCAAAAATGCCCTTCGATATGCCAAGGAGGTCAACTCCAAGCCCAGACAGTCTGATCTATACCAGCAAATTGCGCTGGCTTATGATCAACTCAATCAACCCATCAAAGCCTATAGTTATACCAAAAAATACATTGCCCTAAAGGATTCCCTCATCAATGAAAAGACACTGGAAGAAATGGGGCAATCCAAAAGAAGATATGAGCTACAAAAACAAGAACACGAAATTACTCTACTGAAAAAGGAAAATGAGCTGCTGGCCAAAAACGATAAAATCCAAACCCAACAGGTCTATCTTTTCGCGGCTATCATTGTGGCTTTCATTATGTTTTTGTGGTGGTACCGCAACAAATTGGAATACCAGAATCGCCTCAATCGCCTACTCGCTGAAAAGAATCAAATCCTCAATGCCAAAAACAACGAAATCCATATCAAAAACAAACAATTGGAGCATTCCAATGAGGATCTACAGCAGTTTGCCTATGTGGCCTCACACGATTTGAAAGAGCCGCTGCGAATGATCAACTCTTTTACGACGCTGCTCAATCGGAAATACGATAAGGTTTTTGATGAGCGAGGGAAAGAGTTTATGGGTTTTGTTTTGGATGCGGTCAGCAGGATGGAAAGATTATTGGACGATTTGTTGGATTTCTCGCGAGCGGGGACCCAGCCTGCGCCCAGTAAGTGGATATCAACTAGCGATGTCCTCGAAATTACCAAAGCCAATTTGAATCATCGCATCAATAGCGTAAATGGCAGCTTACATATTGAAGCGGATGTATTGCCTTTGGTCCAAGTACATCAGACCCAATTGATGCAGTTGTTTCAGAACTTGATCAGCAATGGGCTTAAATTCAAAGGCGCCAATGATCCAGTGGTTACGGTTGGAGCGATGCGAGAAGAGGAGCGGTTTGTGTTTTCGGTCCACGATAATGGTATTGGCATCTCCAAAGAGAACCTGGAAAAGGTCTTTGAGATGTTTAGAAGACTGCATTCCAGAGAGGAATACGAGGGGACGGGTATTGGATTGGCCACTTGTAAACGCATCGTCAGCACCTGGGGAGGCGATATTTGGGTAGAGTCAACAGTAGGCCAAGGCAGTACTTTTTACTTTTCTATTCCCAATAGTGCAGTCCAATTGCCAAAGGAATCTCTTAGTGAGGCACTGGCTTAAGTGCTGTAGCTGGGTTTATCTGCTTCTTCGCGTATGTCTTTTCAAAATTCGTTTTCCTTCCTTGCGCACCAATTCATTTTTTCGATGATTCCAAATCTTATCTCTTGCCCTGCCATAGGATTCTTCTAAATCGACAAGCGGTTTGGGATAGTCTTTTCCCAACTCAAAGCGATAGAATTGTTGTTCCATAGCCGTGAGCAGCCAGGGTTCGTGAAGATGGGCATCTGGCACGCGATCCAGCTCTGGCAGCCATTTTCGAATAAAATGCCCATGCGGATCGTGTTCTTTGGATTGTTTGATGGGATTGTAAATGCGGATCATATTGACCCCAGTTGTTCCAGCCTGCATTTGGAATTGGGGAAAGTGGATACCAGGCTCGAAATCCAAAAACTGCTGGGCCAAATGGTAGACACCCTTTCGCCAGTCTATATCCAAATGATGAGTAAGAAAGGACACCAACATGGCTCGCATCCTAAAATTGATCCAACCCGTTTTCATCACACAACGCATACAAGCATCCACCAAAGGATAGCCCGTTAATCCTTTTTTCCAGGCCTCCAACCAATCAGGTCGATTATCGTGCGGAAGCTGCTCATAGCCGCGATTGATACAGTGGGTTTCGTACTCGCATTCTACCTCAAATTTCTGGATAAAGTGACAGTGCCATTTTAAACGATCCAAAAAAGCTTCATGGGCAAATTTGTGGCGACGGAAGTCAGGATGCCATTTGACAAATTGATAAACCTGTCGAATACTCAAATTGCCCCAGGAAATAAATGGCGATAGCCGCGAGCAAGAAAGACGACTTTCTGTGGGTTTGGAGATATGACGCCCGTAGTTGGCTCCACGTTGTTTGACAAAGGAGTACAAATAGCGAATTCCATTTTGCTCACCCGCTGGTTGGAACACATCAGGATAGGATTCAAGGGACTGCAAAAAAGCCTCTGGTAGTTCAAAAGGATGTGCCATCCACTTCCCCTGATCCACGGTATACTCATTGAGGATAACAGAAGAATGCATAAAAGTATACCACTGCTGATCCCAACCATCGCGATGCTCAATCCCCCGCAGAATACCATCTCGCTGAAACTCTTCCCAGGTCACCCCACACTTCTTCAGCATTCGCCGCACGGCCTTATCTCGATCCCAAGTGACTTTTGTGCCGCTCTCGCGATAGCTAAAGACGGACTGAACAGCGTAATTATCTACAAAAAAACGCAGCACCTCTGGCGCATTTCCAAAGGCCATGGTGACCTCCCGCTTGTAATTCTCCAATCTTTCATTGATGGCCAGAACGGAGTGATAGGTAAATTGTAGATGACGAAGGCTGGTATCTGGATAATCCATTAATTGTGGCTCAAATAAATACAAGATCACATAGGGAATCCCTGCTGCCTCTGCCGCTTGTAAGGGGGCATGATCCTGCGTTCGCAAATCGCGCTTAAGCCAAACAATGTTTATCTTTTCCATATTAATTCGAACCTGTCAATACAACAGGGAAAAGCGCAACTTGTTTGAGATTTAGCCCAGTTGATGTTTGGAAAGAAACCGCTCTAATTTTTCCTTTTCTTCAGCCTCTTTTTCAAAAGAAGCTTCGCGGTCAT
>JBCBDH010000448.1:0-5724 GCA_038529855.1 Bacteroidota bacterium
ATTTTTGAGCACCTCCTTGGAGAGCATATCCAGGTGATTAGTTGGCTCATCCAGCACCAATAAATTAAAGGGTTTTATCAGGAGGCGAACGCGCCCGTCTGGCCTTGGCCTGCCTACTGCTTAAACCCTTTAATTTATTGGTGCTGGATGAGCCAACTAATCACCTGGATATGCTCTCCAAGGAGGTGCTCAAAAATGCCTTGATCAAATACGACGGCACACTGATTGTCGTTTCTCACGACCGCGATTTTCTCAAGGGCCTCACCAATCGAATCGTTGAATTTCGAGATCGCCAACTCTTCCAATACCTGGGTGATATCAATGCCTTTCTCGAAAAACGCGCCATTGATAACATGCGCAATTTGGAGCTAAAGGACAAAAAGCCAAGTGCTAAAAATGGCATGGGCCCCAAACCACTCAGCCAGGAAGATCGCCAAGCCAAGAAAAAATGGCAACGCGCTGTCCAATACGCGGAGCGAAAGATCGAAAAACTAGAAACAGAAATCGCCCAAATCGAAACGCAAATGGCCGACCCTGCCTTCTACGAAGACCCCAAGTCCCAAAAGGTATTAAATCAATACCAGCAACTCAAAAAAGATATGGATCAAGTGATGGAAGAATGGGAAGCGGCTCAAAATCAACTCGAAGCCTACGGGGAATAAAAAAAGGAGCAAATGGTAAATGTTCTAGATCCCATCTGCTCCCAAACGCGAAAATTAAATTGTATTCTATTATTCCTCTCCTCCCTAAAAAGGTAACCTCTGTCCAAATTTCAATTGCAAAAAAATATTTTTAGGCTTCGGAATCTGCTTATTTTTTGGACTTTCCGAAAGGGTTTCACTTTATTGGTCGTCGGAAAGTGTTATATTTGTATAGATTCCGACGTCTAATCCATCTATATGAATTCTCTATTTGTAGGAAGAAAAGCTGAAATCCTTACCTTAGAAGATGCATTTGTATCGCCTGAAGCAGAAATGATTTCCATCATTGGAAGAAGGAGAGTGGGTAAAACCTATTTGGTTCAGCAGGTCTACCACAAGTATATTGACTTTGAGATATCTGGTATCCAGAATGCAGAGGGTACGGAGCAGCTTCGAAATTTCTCCACACGACTTCGTGAATTTTTTCCTCAAAAGCTGATTAGTCACGCGCCAAAGGATTGGTTGGACGCCTTCATTCAACTCGTCGAATGTTTGCAACAAAAACGGGTCAAGAGAAAATTGGTGGTCTTTTTTGATGAGGTACCTTGGCTGGCGACTCATAAATCAGGTTTTCTCAAGGGATTGAGTTATTTCTGGAATTCTTGGGCTGTTAAGCAAAAGATCGTTGTTGTGCTTTGTGGTTCTGCTGCCTCTTGGATGATACAGAAAGTCCTTCGCAATCGCGGTGGTTTACACAATCGCGTGACCAAGCGCATTCGTTTACAAGCTTTTAATTTGGCAGAAACGGAAGCTTACTTAAATCGTCGAAATGTCAAGTACAACCGTTATCAACTCCTTCAATTGTATATGGCCATTGGTGGGATTCCGCACTATCTTAAAGAGGTGGAGAGAGGCCAAAGCGTTGTCCAAAATATCAATCGAATTTGTTTCAATCGAGATGGCTTGTTACACGATGAGTTTTTGAGTCTTTATCCCGCCTTATTTGATCACGCAGATTATCACATCGCCATTATTAGAGCATTGGCAAGTAAGTATATGGGCTTAACGCGAAATGGTATCATAGCTGCTGCTAAACTACCTGACGGAGGGCGGATTTCTAAGGTTTTGGAAGAGTTGATAGAATCTGGCTTTATTCAATACTATCCTGCCTATGGAAAACAGTTGAAGGACAAACTATACAGGCTTACGGATGAGTACTCCTTATTTTATTTGCGATTTATTGAAAAAAATAGACACGATAGCAAAGATGCCTGGCAGGCACTTAGCCAAACCGCTAAGTATAAAACTTGGACGGGTTATGCCTTTGAAAATATTTGTTGGAAGCATACTGAGCAGATAAAAAAGGCATTAGGTATTAGAGGGGTATATTCTATTACTTCTTCCTTTTATAAAGTGGGAAGAGGCGATGAGCCTGGAGCTCAAATAGATCTACTGATTGATCGCAATGATCAAATTATCAATTTGATTGAAGCTAAATTCTATAATACTGCATTCACCTTAAATAAGGATTATGCCAATAGACTGAGAGAAAAGTTACGCATCTTTCAGGAAACGACGAAGACTAAAAAACAGCTTTTCCTCACCCTCATTACAACTTTTGGCCTAAAAGCCAATAAACACAGCTTGGATTTGATCCAATCTGATTTGGAAATGGATATTCTCTTTGACGAATAGTCAGCGTCCCTTGATCCTTAAATCTTCACCCCCACAGAAACATAAAAACTACGGGGCGTAGCTGGAATAATCCCTGGCCCTGGATAGCTCTCCGCCCTCCTGGTAAAGTATTTTTCACTCGTTATATTATTGACACCCGCAGAAAATTTAAAGCGTTTGAGCTGGTACTCTGCAGAGAAGTCCATGACCAGGTAGGAAGGGACGATGCCCGTCAGCGCATTGGGATTGAAGATGGAATTGGTGGCGTCAGAGAATTGCTCCCCCAAGTAGGAGACCTGGAAGGTCGCCTTTAGGTTTTTCCATCGATGATTGAGTCCTGTGCGGAGCATGACATTGGGAACGTATTCCACCTTTCGATCTTGGATGGCGGTAATGTCAGATTGAATATAGGTGGCTTCTGTCATCGCTAGGTTGACAAAAAAGGACAGTTGGGCCCATTTGTTTTTCCATTCCAGCAATTTGGAAAGACTAAATTCGCCAAAAAACTCTATACCAATATGTCGAGAATTACCAATGTTGGTGCGGAATAGGGTAGTGCTGCCTGGGAGTTCATATTGGCCAATGCGGTCATTGTACCTGAGCAAAAAGACACTGGCATCCAGATTGATCCAATCCCCTAGTTGCCCTCTGATTCCAATATCCATATTGTAGCCATTTTCATCCGTGATGAGGCTGTCCAATTGGAAGTTGGGATTGACGACTCTCAGATCGCTAAAGGTGATGGAGCGAAAATTTCGAGAGTAATTGACATAGAGATGCAAATTGTCTTTGAGATAGTAACTCGTCCCTAAGCCAAAAAGAGGAACCCATCTGCGAGTAGAGCTTTGATCCAGATTGGTGGTAGAAGAGACGAGATTACCCGCGAAATCAAAGCGATTGAGTTTCCAAAAACCATCTGCATCCGTTCGAATATGTTCCAAGCGAAGACCCGTAGTCAGACTGAGCTTTGGGGTGATATTGGTGAGGTTTTCGACAAAAAGAGCATGATTCTCACTGGGGAATTCATAATCAAATTCTTCTGGATCATCTGGATTGAGTAGCCTGAAATCAGGATCAGCACTGATGCTTGCGGCGCCTTGCTTCCTACGCGTCAAGCCATTATAGTACCTGGCACCCACAATCAGCGCTGCGTTCTGACCGCGCAGTTGGTATTGATGTAAAAGCCTTGCTTCTGATCCAAAATTCCGAAAGTTATCTGTAATCAAGGTTCGTTCTTCATTGGGATTGTCTGGCACACCAATTTGTTGTAGATTTCCCAGGGCATCCCTGCGCGAAATCAAACCAAAGCTTCGAATATTGAGTTTTGTTTGATCAGAAAATTCGTAGTCAATGATGGAGGCGATCAGATTCCAGGAAACACTAAACCAATTTCTGCTTCTTTGCGATTGCGCCAAATCGCCGCTGTTGAATTTTTCATCCGTTAAACCACCAGGCTGTTGGGCTTCGTAATAAAGGTAGGAATATTCCAAACCCAATTTCAATCGCTCATTGACCTGATAGCCCAATCGACCAAAAGCAGTGTGGGCATCAAAACCAGAATGATCTCTCCAACCATCTCCTCTTCGATATTGGTAATAGCCATAATAATCAATATCCTTTTTTCGGCCACCTACACCCACAAAAGAATTGAGCAAGCCAAAAGACCCCGCTGCCTGCTCCACATTCAACTCAAAAGGCTTATTAGGGGCCTCTTTGAGCTTGAAATTCAACATGCCACCAAACTGGGAGCCATATTGCAAAGAGGCCGCTCCGCGAACCACCTCGATTCGCTCCACAGCCTGCATGGCGGGCATATAATAACTTTCTGGATACCCCAAGGCATCCGCACTCATATCATAGCCATTTTGGCGGGTATTAAAATTGGCGGTACGGCTTGGGCCCAGACCCCGCGCTGCAATATCGAGTTGAAGCCCCGCAAAATCGCTCTCCCAAATATTGAGGCCAGGAACCTTGGCAAAAACTTGTCTGGCATTATTGGCCACTTTATTGGCAGCAAAGTCATCGAGTACAATGACTTCATTTTTTTTGGCCTCATAAATACCAAAACCATCAATGGATTTAAGCCTGGTGATGCCATCTGTTCGCTTCTTGGTGACTACTTCTACACCTTCCAGGTCGATGGATAATTGCGCCATAAAAAAATTGACCACGGTATCTCGAACAAGGTTGATTTCAATAGCAGTAGACTTCATGCCTACATCAAAAGCTTCTACTAGATAGCGACCTTTAGGGAGGGAGATTTTATAAAAACCCTTTTCATCTGTTGTGGCGCCCCTTTGGAGCTTTTCGATGACGATGGTAGCACCAACCAAGGGCTGATTGGAGATTTTAGATAATACCTGGCCTTCCAGTTGAAAGGATTGGGCATGGAGTAGCTGAGGGAGCCATAGGGCGAATAGTAGCAAAAAGGGCTTTCTTATCATTTTGTCTTGTGCTCTTTGTAGGGGAGAATCCAATCTTTGGATGCCCAACTATCTGTTTGTTGAGTGAGGTCTACTTGGGGGTCGATGAGCAGTTGAGCAGGGCGACCATTGAGGGTAACCCAAACTTCTGCCCGAACGCTGGGGTCTTCCATGCCTTTTTGGGCATAGTGCTCTTTTAAATAATGGGCGAATTGCAAGATCAGATCAGGTTGCATCGCCATTTGTTTTTCTTGATGGGGGTTTAGAAATTGGCGGTTAATCACGGAGCCTTCCTTTCCACTTTTATTATTTTTTACGTAAAATGTAGCGGTACCTGCTTTTTCCATCAGCATGACCCGCCAGGAAAAGCGATAGCCCTCCTCCGTCCAAAAGAGATTGCCAGGATATACCAGATAGCGCCAGGGAAAAACCAATTGGAAAAGGAAAAAGAGGGCCAGAAAAGGTAGCAATAAGCGATTGGTAAAGGGGCTAGGAGGCCTGGCTTGCGAAGGGGCTGGTGGTGTAGTTTGTCGAAACAGCTTGGCTAGGAAATTGAGAAATTTTTCGTGTAGCTCAGGAGAAAAGAAGATGGTAACGACCAAAATCATGACCAAAGGGAAGATGCCTATTTGAAATAAAATACCCGTAAGCGTATGGAAAATAACTACGGCGATATAAGCCAGCCAGCGCGTTTTTTTATACAATAAGCCCCCAATAATAAAGGTGTCAAAGAGCATGCCCATCCAGCTAAAAAGATAGGCCGTGAATTTGTATTTGAAGATAAAGCCAATAATGGGTACACTGGTCTTTGCAGGTAGCCAAATGGACAGCGGCAAGGCGCGAAAAAGCCAGTCGTAGTTAATCTTGGCCAATCCCGCATAACAATAAACAATGGCAATCTGCAATTTGAAGATATCAATACACCAGCGACTGACCGTTTTTTGACGAAGCTCAGGCTGGCGAAGAACGTCTAGTGAAAAGTAGCG
>JBCBDH010000449.1:0-5712 GCA_038529855.1 Bacteroidota bacterium
TGTGGTGGTTTTAAAAAGACTATCAAAAGCCATTGAAGATGGCGATCACATTTATGCTGTACTTAAGGGCGCAGCTATTAATAATGATGGAGGAACCAAGGCTGATTATACAGCGCCAAGCGTGCAGGGTCAAAAGGCAGTCATCCAACAGGCTCAACAGCTAGCAGGCATTGCCGCTAAGGACATCAGCTATGTAGAAGCGCATGGTACAGCTACCAAATTGGGCGATCCCATTGAAATTAAAGCACTCACAGAAGCTTTTGATGTGGAGGCTGGAAAGCATTGCGCCATTGGTTCAGTCAAAACTAATTTTGGGCATTTGGAGTTGGCAGCGGGGGTCGCTGGTTTTGTCAAAACAGTATTGATGCTCAAGCATAAAACCCTGGTTCCAAGCTTGCATTTCACCAAAGCCAACCCGCGTTTAAATCTGGATAAAAGTCCCTTTTATGTCAATACCAAAACCAAGAAATGGAAGAACAAGCAAGGGCCTTTACTGGCAGGGGTAAGTTCTTTTGGCATTGGTGGCACCAATGCGCATGTCATCCTTCAGGAAGCACCACGCGTTCCAACAAGTGTTGCAGCGGATAATGGAAAAAACTATCTCATCCCACTATCTGCCCTGACAGAAAAGGCATTAAGGGAGCAAAAAAATAACTTACTCAACCACATTCGTCAACAGCCCGCTATTAATTTAGAGGCCCTTTCCTATAGCTTACAAACGGGAAGAAAAGCACTACCCCTAAAAGAGGTCCTCCTCAGTCGAAGTACCAAGCAATTGATGGAACAATTGGAAGGGAATGGCGATGGACAAACGGGTATCCTAAAATTCAAATCAGATAAAGGCTCGCGACAAGTCGTCTTTATGTTTCCAGGCGGTGGGACGCAGTATGTAAACATGAGCAGAGAGCTTTATGAAAAAGTGCCCTATTTCAAAGATCAGTTTGACGAGTGTTTGGGCTTTTTGGAGGATTCGCTAAGTCAGGAGATTCGCGAGGTTTTATTTCCTTCCACCAATACCACGGATTTCAAAAAACAAACGGAACGGTTAAGACAAATTGAGTTTTTCCATCCAGTTATTTTTATTGTCGAATATACCTTAGCTAAATTAATGATGCATTGGGGCGTTCAGCCCCATGCCCTGATTGGCCATAGTTTGGGCGAATATGCAGCCGCCTGTATTGCGGGGATTTTTTCCTTGGAAGATGCACTGAATATCGTTGTGCGTAGAGGAAAGTTAATGCAGTCTATGCCGCATGGCTTGATGATGACGGTCAATATCCCAGAGGAGCAATTGCTCGAATTACTGCCAGAGGATGTCTCTTTGGCCGTCGTCAATTCCAGTACCTTTTGTGTGGTCTCAGGAGAAAAGGCAGCCGTTGAACATTTTGCGGAAGTCTTGACATCCAAAAATATCGAATGCAAAATCCTTCGAATCTCTCATGCCTCTCACTCCTACATGATGGAACCCATCATCCAGGAATTGGAAGACAGCATACGACAGGTACAATTGAATAAAGCCCGCATTCCCATCACGGCCACCTCTAAAGGCTATTGGCTCAGTGATGAGGAAGCGACCAATCCAGTTTATTGGGCAGAGCAAGTGAGAAATACCGTTCGCTTTCACAAAAGTCTGGAAAGCATTTTTGATCAGCATAGCGACAAAAAGCTGTTTCTGGAAGTGGGTCCAGGAAAAACCCTCAGCACCTTCGTCAGAGCACACGAACAAAAACAAACGGGCGATCAAGTCCTCCAACTCATGCGTCATCCAAAAGATGATACATCAGATTGGGAAGTTTTATTGGAAAATATCGCGCGTCTGTACCTGCTTGATCAATCCATCAATTGGAATCATTTCTGGGATCAGCAAAAAATCAATAAGCTGCCGCTTCCAACTTATCCATTTGCCAAAACCCAGTACAAGGGCATTAAAGGATTTTCTAAAAATAAAAGCCTATTTTCTGCTAATGGACAAACTGAAAAAACAGCGGTCAAAAAACCAGTAGCCAATTGGTTTTATCGCCCCGCTTGGAAAGAACAGCGGCTAACTGCCAGCCCTAACCCATCTGGCAAAACGCTCCTCTTCCTCGCTACTGAACCTGCTGACCCAACACAAATACTCCGCCCATTTGGACAAGCGGCTTGTCTAGTTATCAATGGAACCAAGAACCAAAAAAGAGCTGAACAAGTATACGAAGTCAATCTCCACCAAGCAGAAAATCTACAGTGGTTGTTCCAGCAGTTGAAAACAGCACAGTGGTCACCTGAGCAGATTTACTATTGCCTCCTACTAGGAAAAACGGAAACAAGCGCTTCGCCTTCTTACGATGCTTACTTCTACCCCTTGGCGCATATCGCCAATCAATTTAATCAGGCTTTCCCCAAGCAAAAGCTTGGTATTAAAATCTTAGTCAATCAACTGACAAACGTTTTTGGACAGAAGGACATCGTTCCCGAAAAAGCATTGGTCACGGGACTAGCGAGAACCATCCCACAGGAATTTCCAAATTGTGCCACTAAGATCATCCATCTTTCCCAGACAGATTTGGGTACTGTCTTGACTTCCAAAGTGGGTAAGCAGCTGATGGCGGAGCCAGTAAGCGAGGCGCGGAATTATCCAGATGTATCTTATTTCAACCAACGCCGTTGGGTATTGGACTATGAGACATTGGATGCCCAAGCCCAAAAAGACACTCGTTCCCAAATCAAAAAACATGGCACTTATCTCCTTACTGGAGGATTGGGCAAAGTAGGTTTTATTCTTTCTAAATACCTTCTACAAAATTACGAAGCCCAGCTCATCCTAACTGGCAGAAGCGAAATCGACATCAATGCCAATGATCAAAAATCTATGGAGCTGCTCGATCGCTTGACTCAGCTCAAGGCCCTTCCAGGAAAGGTCCAGTACTATGCAGCAGATTTATTGGAGGAAGAAAAGATGCGTGGAATTGTCCAGAAAGCAGAGCAAGGTTTGGGTCCTATCAATGGATTGATTCACGCTGCAGGTATCTTGTCAGAGCAAACCTTTGAACTTATTCCAGCCCTGAATCAAAATCGCCAGGACCTAGCGCAGCAGATTCAAACCAAGGTGCAAGGACTACAAGTACTCCATCGCATTTTTCAGGAGCACACACTGGATTTTTGTACGGTCACTTCTTCTATCTCTACCTTGATTGGTGGTCGCGGTTTTGCTACTTATAGTGCGGTGAATGCTTATTTGGATACTTGTGTACAGCAATTGGCGAATAGTAGTGAGCTACCCTGGCTGAGTGTGAATTGGGATATTTGGAAAACTGGTCTGGGCGAAATCGACCTGGCTATTTTGGACGAAGAGGGTGGTCCTGCTTTTGATTTTGCGATCAACTATACAGGAGAATATCCTCAAATTATCACCTCTGTCTGTGATCTTCATCAGCGCCTTGAAACAGCCTGGCAAGTTCCAGAGGAAGTAGCTGTGGAGCAAGCCCAAAGCGAAGAAGGACTAGAACGTCCTGAGCTCATGACGCCTTACGTCGCCCCAAGCAGCGATTTAGAAAAACAACTGGTCGCCATTTGGAGTGCCGCCATTGGTTACAAAGACATTGGCGTCAATGATGACTTTTTTGAACTAGGTGCCAACTCCCTCAAAGTAGTCGCCGTCAAAGCCAAGATCAATAAAATTTTCCAGGTTGACATTCCAATCAAAGTCCTCTTTAATCAGTCCAATGTCGCCCAATTGGCCCAGTACATTGAACAAGCGGAGCGGGTAGACCGCATCACCATAAGTCCTGTAGCCAAACGCGATTATTACGAAGTATCTGCCAGCCAAAAACGCTTCTACTTGCTACAGCAATTAGACCCCAAAGAAACGGTCTATAATATGCCACAGATGATTCCACTCAAACAAAAAGTAAAGGTGGAACAGATGCAGCAGATCTTCACCCAAATCGCTACCGCACATGAGGCGCTTCGCACTTCTTTCCATCTTGTCGATGGCCAGCTGATGCAAAAAATTGAAGAGCGCCCTGACATCCAAATGCAGGTACAGCAGATTACCAAAGAACAAGTAGCCGCTACCCGTAAAAGCTTGATTCGCCCCTTTGACTTATCTAATGCCCCACTGTTTAGAGTTGAATTAATCGAAACAACAGATAGTCAAGAACAATACCTCTTCCTGGATGCCCATCACATTATTTTTGATGGCATCTCCTTGAGAAAGCTCATTCGAGAAATTTACAGTGCTTATGAAGGAGAAACATTGCTTGCTCCTCAACTGAGCTATAAGGATTTCGCCGCCTGGCAAAACAGCGCAGCGCAGCAAGAGCGTTTGCAAGAACAAGCCAACTATTGGATGGAACAATTCAAAACGCCCCCAAGTGTTTTGGAATGGCCAACTGATAAAGTACGCCCAACGGAATACACCTATCGAGGCGCTTATCGCACTTTTGAGTTAGACCACCAATTGACCCAAGCCCTCAAAGCCTGGTCAAGAGAACAGGAAGCGACGCTATTCATCACCTTGCTATCTTTTTACTACCTCCTACTCTATCGCCTCACTGGACAGCGCGACCTGACCCTTGGCGTACCCGTGGCAGGCAGAGAGGGACAGGAAGAACTGAAGTCCGTCATTGGTGCCTTTCTCAATACCCTGGCCCTTAGGCTACAGGTCAATGAGGAAATGAGCTTCCAGGATTTCTATCAGCAAGTTAAGCAGCGTGTTGTCGAAGCATTTGACCATCAGTCTTATCCCTTTGATCGCATTATTGAGCAACTACATGTGGGAAGGGATGCCTCTAGAAATCCCATGTTTGATGTCTTTTTTGTGATGCAAAACCACGCGGTTGATTTAGATCGAAATTATTTATTTGACGAATCTGAACTGTATGTAGAAGCCAATGAAAAGGCCAAATTTGATTTAACCCTGGCCGCTTTAGAATTGGATAATCGCATTGAAATGACCTTGAGCTACTACGCTGATATTTTTGAGGAGGACAGCGCTTTGCGATTGACGGATATGTATCAGCAAATTGCCAAGGAAGCCATCGCCAATCCCAACAGTTCGATAGCTGAACTTGCGATTCTTTCTGAAAAAGAGGAAAAGAAGATCTTGGCCTTTAGCCATTATCCCAATCATTTTACACCACCCAGTGAAACCTTACTCAGCGTTTTTGACCAACAGGTCAAAGCTTATCCACAGCAGGAGGCTTTAAGTTATTTGGATCGCCAATATAGCTATCAGGAGCTGGATCAAATTACGAATGCACTCGCGCATTATTTATTGGAGCAACATCCTATTGCGCTGGAAGATTTTATTGCCCTGGAAATGCCCAGAACGGATTGGGCCATCATTGGTATCCTGGCCATTATGAAGACAGGAGCGGCCTATGTCCCCATCGATCCCAATTATCCAGAAGATCGAAAAAGCTTTTTGCGAGCGGATAGCCAATGCAAAGTGATATTGAATGAGGAGAGTATCACTGCTTTCAAAGCCCAACAGAAAAACTATCCAACAACAGCAGTCAATAGGAATATCCAACCTTCCAATTTGGCTTATATGATCTACACTTCTGGCACCACAGGACAGCCCAAGGGGGTAATGATTCAGCATGGCTCCATTGTCAATACCAATAAAGTTAAAATCAAGAATTTTAAGATTAGCCCTAGCTCAAAAGTCTTGCAATTGTTTTCGCTTTCTTTTGATGCTTCCGTGGCAGATATTTTTCAGGCATTATTGGC
>JBCBDH010000450.1:0-5710 GCA_038529855.1 Bacteroidota bacterium
CGCGGTTAGTCCGCTAGTCGCTCAAAGCTGGTGCGATCATCAGAGAAAACTAGGAAGTTGATGTTCCCTTTTTCATCCCTGCCAAAGAAAAGCTTTCGATAGCCATCGCTGCGGATGAAGACATCATCTCCCCTGGGCAGGTAGCTTTCTCCACGGACTTCCAGCGCTTTTCCTTCCAAACGGACTTGCATCGGGCGGGGGCGCCTCCAAGCGCCCGCTCGATGTTCTGCAGCTGTACAAGTGTGGCAAAAAGAGCCATAATAGTAAGCCCCAGTATATTCCTCCAGGTCCAAGTCGTGCTTTTTGGAAGGTACTGGATCAACAGGCATCTTTTTTTCTACCCCAAGATGCGTCATCATCGCATTCATCAGCAAAGGCCATAAGCGAACCCTGTCACCACCAGCCTCTCGATTGCGATTGGCCACGACAAAAAACCCCATATTCCAAGAAGGAATGACCGTCATCAAAGAAGTATAGCCCAGCATATCTCCTCCATGCCCAATACTGGCTACGGGATAAGCATCTGGTGCTTGCCCCACCATGGATTCTTCTCCTAGCCCATAACGCATCCCAAGAAATTCGGGATGAGGCCGAAATTGAGGCCGATAAAGGGCCTCCGCCATTTCCCTGCTAAACAAGCGGCCCTGTACATTAGCCCCTTCCCCCGTCAATGCTTCCAATAAACGCCCCATGTCTGCTACTGTCGCATCAATGGAAGAAGCGGGTAAGGTTCGATAAAGCTCGTAATCCATAGCCTGGTATTCCCCTTGCAGATAACCATAGCCACGAGATAGGGCGGCATGGTGCTCAGGAGCAGCCTCTACGTGAGACCGATCCATACCAAGTGGTTCAAACAACTCTTTTCGCATGGCTTCTGTATAGGGCAGCCCCGTGACTTTTTCAATGATCAAACCCGCTAAGGTAGGGGCATAGGTATCATAGCGATAGTACTGCCCAGGGGGATTAATCCTACGCAGGTTTCGCTTTTTTAGGAATTCAGCCAAGCTAGGGCGCTCTTGCTTTTGCCGCTCCACCTTTTCCATACTAGCCAATCGCACTCGACCAATACCAATTTGATCAAAGCCCGTGGTGTGGGTGAGCAAGTGGCGAATGCTTACGGGCATTTCAAAGCCTTTTGGATTTTCGATATGGGGAAAATACTGGCTCACCTCCTCGTCTAACTGTAGTCGACCATCATCGACCAAACGACTCAAAGTCAACAAAGTCAGGGCCTTAGAGATAGAACCAATCCTAAAAATGGTTTGGTCAGGATCTACTTCACGGCCATGCTCCACATCTGCCAGTCCATAGCCCTTTTTGTAAATGGTCTTTCCATCCTTGACCAATACGACGGCCATTCCAGGAATGTGATTGTCTTCCATTTCCTCCAAAAAGACGCGATCCAAAGCAGCGGGTAAGGTGTGGAGCAGAGCGCTGTCCAATTGGGGCGGAGTTGATACAAGTGCCTTTTGCGCCCTTTTATTACAGGCACTTCCCCAAAGCAGGAATAAAAAAAGACTGATGAAAGAAAAAACGGGAAGGATAAAGGAGTACTCCTTTTGAATAGTTTTCATACGGCTTAATATTTTGAATTGATTTGTTCAGTGTTGTCAATAATTTACTCAATTAGGACGAATAATCCCCTTCAATGTTCACTAAAAAGATACGGGTCAGCACTACGCTCCCCATAAAGTTTTTTTATTCGATAAAAATAGACTGACTTGGTCCTCTAAAAAGCACTTTGTATTTTGGACCAAAGGGGGAAAGTGCTTTGGGTCAATGTATTCATATAAATGATGCACTAGGTCAAAAGCCCGCTCTCTAAAATTATCAAAATTCACGAAGTCTTCTCTTATGTTTTTCAAACAATTCGGTGGTTCCCTCAACTCAAGGCTCCTTCAAGAATATCAACAATCCCCCAACTGGAAAGCTGGCAGTTTCCAAAATCTGGAAGTTGCTGAATTAACGCCTAGTCTTTGGAAGATACCAGGCATTCTGTACAGGCAATTGACACAAGGAGGCAATAAAGAACCTCAACAGCCACTCCCCGTTCAAGCCTTCGACATCAGCCAATTCCGCCCCTCTTCGCCTAAAGCACGCTTTATCTGGTATGGCCACTCTGCCCTATTCCTTTGCATTAAGGGAAAATACATTTTAATTGACCCCATGCTTGGACCAGACACCACTCCCATCGCTCCCATCCCCACCAAACGCTTTTCCGAAAATACCCTAGACCTCATCGACCACTTCCCTCCCATCGACCTCATCCTCTTTACCCACGATCACTATGATCATCTCGACTATGCCAGTGTCCAAAAACTAAAAGCCAAAACCAAACAATACTTCGTAGCCCTTGGTCTAAAACGACACCTCGTCAGCTGGGGTGTAGAAGCCAATAGAATAACTGAAATGGATTGGTGGAATACCCAACAATTCGCAGAGCTTCAAATCACCTATACCCCTACCCAACATTTCTCTGGTCGTGGCCTGAGAGATCGCCTCAAATGCCTATGGGGTGGCTGGGCCATTAAAACTGATCAAGAAAACATGTGGTTTAGTGGCGACGGTGGCTATGGGCCTCACTTCAAAACCATTGGCGAACGCCTTGGCCCCTTTGACTTTGCCTTTATGGAATGCGGCCAATACAATGAAGACTGGCGCCCTGTCCACCTTTTCCCAGATGAGGCGGTCAAGGCTGCCATAGACGCGCGAGTCCAAAAAGCCATGCCCGTCCACTGGGCGGGCTTCGCCCTCTCCTACCAACACAGTTGGCGGGAACCCGCAGAGGACTTTGTCTATGCGGCTAAAGCGGCGGAGCTCCCCTACACGCTACCCAAATTAGGTATGCCTTTCGAAATAGCAGGGCATCATTTGGAACATTGGTGGGAGCTGTTTTGAGATGGTGGTGCTGCGCTCACTTGCGCTGATACAGATAAGGCTTCCTCCCTGGAGCATCCGTATTCAACTTGGGCAAACGCTCAAATATCCCCAATGACAACATCTTTTTCTGAAAGCGACTTCGCTCCAACTTCTTGTCCAAGATAGCCTCATGAACTTGATGGAGCTGTGGCATCGTAAATTGAGTGGGTAAAAGATTAAAAGCGATCAAATTTAAATTAATATCCTCTTTCAGGCGTTTTTGTAAGCCTATGATGATGTCCTCGTGGTCCAATGCCATTTGGGGTAGATCATCCCAATCGTGCCAAGCACAGGCGCTGGCCAAAATACCAGCAGTAGGCTGTACCTGATCAATATCGACAAAAGCATAGTAAGCAATAGAGACAAAACGCTTATTGAGCCATAGCGATTCTTCCCATTCATAGCCCATGGATTCGATCAGGCGTTTGATCTCCAGGGCAAAGGTGCGGTCCTTATCGCCAAAGACTTGAAATGGTTTTAGGTATTGACCAGTTAGACCAGTTCGATCCTTTAGAATTCTCAGTGCGGCCTCTGTAGTGGATTCCATTTTGCCAATATGCCCGCCTGGTAAACCCCAGAGGCCGTTCAATTCGAGGAGGAGCACTTTTAGCTTTCCTTCTTTAAATCCAATGATGACGATGTCAATAGAGAGGTGCGGGAGATAATGATCTGCTCCTTGATTGATGTAAGCTTGTATATCCATAGGGGGCGCTAGTCGTCGTAATGAAATCGACATTGGATAATAGAACATTTTTGGTCTTTCCCTCTTTTTCCAGAAACCCGATAAACCAAGCTATGTTCTTGGCTTATTCTTCTAGACCAAAAGCCTTTTAAGTCATGTTTTAATGGTTCAGGCTACTTAATTCACCTCATAATTTAATCCAAACCCAAACTCAAACAGTGGATTCTCGCTATCATAAGGTACATCCGTTTTTTGATTGCTGACTGCTTCCATTGAAGAAGGTAGTTCAAAAGGCAGTTTGCCCTGCGGGGCGGCATTGCCAAAAAGCACTTCGCAGACAGATTGGTCACTGGCGCCATAATCAGCGATGAGGGCAGCGGCAGCTTGGGTAATTTCGGGAATGACGGCAGGACGGTCGAGATAGAGATCAACAATCGTGGGGACCGTTTGGAGTAAGTCCAGGATCTCTTGTTTTTTCTCCCCTTTGAAGTCCAAATCGCCGTGATGAAAACCAGCGGCAAAGAAGTTTTTAGTCTCTACGGGATACCAGGGCGTGTTTAGGCGAATGATGGCAAAATCAGCTTGTTCAGGTGAGGAGACAACAGTGGCATAATTGGCGACGGTTGCACTGTCGATATTTTGGATATAGACTTTGACTTGCTTTTGGGCCAAGGGCAAAACAGCCTGGTCATTTTTCAATAAAGTCATGGAAATCTCCTGGGTTTTCTCCCCTAATTTTCTGGAAGCTTCTGTTCCAACAATCACATCAACTTGAGACTCTTCTAAGAAAGGATCATCAAATAGCCCCAAGTCAAATTTTTGTTTGAGGAGTCGTCTGATGGATTGGTCGATTCGCGCTTCTGTGAGTTTGCCTTCTTTGAGCAATTGGAGCACCAGCTCTGGGCGATTTTCTCCGCCAAATTGATCACAACCTGCATCAATAATTTTCTGTACCCTTTCTGCCTCTGTCAAGTCTTCCACTCCCCAAGCTCTCGCCTTCCAAACGGCATCTGGTCCTAAGGGGATATCTGTCACCAATCCCCAATCTGTACAAACTACCCCATCATATTGGTACTTCTCCCTCAACAAAGTCGTTATGATGGTTTTGTTATAAGCCATCGCAACGTCTTCATCCGTCTGCCCTACTGGGATACCATAATAAGGCATAATGGCCGCCGTATTGACCTCAAAGGCCGCTTCAAAAGGAAGGAGGTGGTAATCAAAATTATCTCCTGGATAAATCTGTCCCTTTTGAAAGGCAAAGTGGGGGTCCAGACCTTCCTTTTGCGGACCTCCTCCTGGAAAGTGCTTGGTCATACAAGCCACTCCATTTTTTAAATCCTCACTTTGTAAGCCAGCAATATAGGGTTTGACCAATCGCGCAGACAGCGCAGCATCTTCACTAAAATTACCGCTGATCCTTGGCCAACGTGGTTCCGTTGCCAGATCAATTTGTGGATGCAAAGCCTCTCGTATCCCAACAGCGAGGTATTCTTTACGGACAATGTCTGCAAATTCAGCCACCAATTTTTCATCACCTATCGCGGCAAAACCAGGCATTTCACAAAACTGGCTAAAGCCGCCAGAGGACATGCTTACCACATTTTGCCCCAGGTGGTGGCGAGGGTCAGAAGCAATCGTTATGGGAATGCCCAATCTCGTCTGCTCGGCCAATTGCTGTACCTTATTATACCACTTCGCCAAGATATTGGGGTCGGATGGAATCTCCCAAATATTGAAATGGGTCATCTTATGTTGCTCCATATTTTGTACGATGGTCGGCAGTCTGGCAAACATGCCTTCCAAGCCTTCCTTTCCCGCAGGGTTGGCATCGCTGCTGACAGGTGCGCCATTGATAAACATCATCCCCGCTTTCTCTTCCAGGTTCATCTGCCCCAATAAATCATCAATCCGCTTGTCGATAGGCTGATTGACATCCTCGTAGACATCCAATTCACCATTCTTGTTCAGGTCCCTAAACTTCATCCCATCCTTTTCAGCTAAAGTGCGAGACAGACTCCCCTTGTCTTCAGAGGATTCACTGGCCTTTTCTCCGTCAGGGGCTTGGCAGCTTGCGAGTAAGAGTAAGGCAAAGAAAAACAAAATAAT
>JBCBDH010000451.1:0-5699 GCA_038529855.1 Bacteroidota bacterium
GCGTACCCCCTACGTGATAGGCGACCTCGTGATCGGGCAGACATTGGATAATGGAGTGATCGTCGATGATGTAATGCGCAGAGGCATAGCGATCAGTGGTATTGAAGTAATTGCGATTGGCCATCGCGTCCGCTCCCCTACTGCGGTTGGCCGTCCAATGAGCGACGATGCCTTTGAGTTGGCGAATGGTATACCAACTTCGATTGCGAAGGGCGGGGCGGGTACGGCGATGGGTTAGAAATTGCTTAGTAATGGGTAGCATAGCTGGGATTGCTTTAGTATGGGCTTATTAGGTTATTGGGATGCTATAATGAGGTCTTTGTTGAGTGGTCGCCAATTGGGCAGACCGAGTAGAGGCTCAATATTAGAAAAATTAACGATAAAGCAAAACCCGATTGGGAAATTGCCCGAATTGCTCTAATTTTGCGGGTCCTTTAATTACTCCTTATGCGCATCGATATTATTGCTGTTATTCCAGAACTCCTGCAAAGTCCACTCCAACATTCCATCATGCAGCGTGCACAAGACAAGGGGCTGCTAGAGGTGGTGGTTCACGATTTGAAAAGCTTTGGTCTGGGCAAGCATCGCCAGATTGATGATTATGCCTTTGGTGGAGGAGCGGGGATGGTGATGATGGCCGAGCCAGTGGCCAATTGTATTGATCAGCTTAGGAGCGAACGCGACTATGATGAGGTGATTTATATGACGCCAGATGGGGAGCGATTTAATCAGGAAATCGCCAATGGGCTTTCTCTGTTGCAAAATTTGATCTTGCTATGTGGGCATTATAAGGGGGTGGATGAGCGGATTCGAACGCATTATATTACCAAAGAGATTTCGATTGGTGATTATGTATTGTCGGGAGGTGAATTGCCAGCGGCGATATTGGTGGATGCACTGGGACGTTTACTGCCAGGAGTGCTGGGAGATGAAACCTCTGCCCTGTTTGATAGTTTTCAGGACAATTTATTGGCGCCCCCAGTCTATACCCGCCCTGCCAATTTCAGAGATTGGACGGTCCCTGAGGTGCTGCGTTCTGGCAACGATCGCTTGATTGAGCAATGGCGATATGAGCAGTCGCTCGAACGAACTCGCCAAAGACGTCCAGACCTTTTGGAAGATGGCGAAGAATAAAGCCTAGTCTATTTTGACCAAGCGACTATGGGCAAGGGTCTTTCCTACTCGATTGGTGATTTGCACCCAGTAACTCCCTTTGGCCCAATCATCCCCCAACCATAAAAAAGTATCTCCTTTTAATGGAATGTTTTGGATCAACTGGCCTTGGATGTCATAAACACGAGCCTGGGTCGCATCTGGAAAATCGCTTAAATCCAATTGACTCCCATCTGAAAAGGGATTGGGTTGTGCCTGAACCGCTACTTGCTTATTTGTTAAATCATTAGTATTGATGGGGATATCAGGGTCCATTAAGATTTCTACCTGCAATTGATCACCAGGTGCTAAGGAAAAGGTAACATTTTTAGGCTTATAGCCTTCTGCCAAGGCCAATAGGCTATAATCTCCTGGTAAGCCACCATCCTTAAATTCTCCATTGATATCTGAGGTATAGGTTTTGATTAAAGGCGATAAAGTCAATTCTGCATTGCGAATAATTTCCCCATTCATCGCATCTTTCACCACTCCATAAAAACGACCCGCTCGATTGGCTTCTCGGTCAAAAGACCAAACATACAAACCATTTGAGCGATCCCCTCCAATGACCTTATCAGAAGTACCATAATAGGGATTGGCAGACCAGAGTCCGTTAAAGCCCCCACTGGGTCCAGTCCAGGTATCGTAATAAGCCACCTCTACAGGGACAGTAGGGTCTGCTACATCCACAATACGCAATCCTTCTGTATTATGAGAGAAGTAAACAAAGTCACCCAATACATAAGGATTGTGGACCAAGCTCTCTGTATTGGCCGTATAAGTCGACACCTCTGTAATGTCATTCAAATCACTGACATCATAAATCCTTGCAGGCAAACCATCATTCTCACTACAAACCACCAAATACTGATCATCTTCTGTCAACCAGGCACTGTGAACAGCAACATTGGGAACAAAGATTTTATTGATCAAAGTGGGATTGGTTTTATCTGAAATATCAATGATATCAACGGTCGCCTCATAAAAGGCACAAGCAAATAATAGATCGCCCTTGACATGGCTATCGTGAATGTAATAGCCTGGATTATAAACCCCTACTTCTTTGGGATTGGCAGGGTCAGACACATCAATAATATGTACCCCTTCAAGGGTATTTGTACCCATAACATAAACATAGGGCGCCTCTGAATAAACATCCCGCTGAATGATGTGCCCCATCTGAAAAGTGAGGTTGTAAGTCGTTAGTAAAGTCGCTGTATCTGGCATTTGAGTCAGATCAATGACCTGTAGGCGATGGTCTTCACCCAGCACATCTGTTGTCACATAGGCATATTCCCCAATGGCTGTAATTTCGCGCCAACGCGTACTTGGCCCTTCTATATAAGCCACCTCTCTAATTGATGAAATATCTGTAATATCATAAATGGCCATCCCATCATAAGCCCCCAGGAAAGCATATTCCCGACCATCATCCGCATCCGTGTAAGCCCAACAACCTGAATAACGCTGATCGCCTCGATCGACGGAAGCAAGAAAATCAATATTTAAAGATTCTTGACTTTGCAAGGCGCAAACAAGGAAAATCATAAAAAATAAACTAAAAGGAGTAGACTTAAACATACGGGTCACTTTGATGGTTAGAAGGACATTCCAAATGAAATGTACAAAATTTCAAAGAGGTCAAAAAATAGCATGGTGTTAAAGTCGATCAAATGACCAGTAGCCTACAACTTGATCCAAGGCATGAAATGGATGGAAAGGCCAGCTTAGCAAAAAATAAATCAATTTTTAGTACAGTCTCAGAATTATTACTTAATTTAGCTAGTGATTAATAAACTATAAAAAGAAAACTACTTAAATCAACCCCGAGCGGAACCAATACCTTCCGACTTTGAGATCAGATAAACACATTCACAACTAAGGCACTTTTCGTGCTATTTACACCTCGTTATTAACACCACAATCATCTACTGGTCTACCACCAGAATCTCAATCCATCCCAAAACCCTGATTATTTAGGAATCTCTAAACTGGAAATCCAGCTTTTGTCTAAAGCTGAACTTTGATTTCAGTAATGTATTTACATTACTTATAAATCCTTGTGGCTTAGACAGATAAGGCTTGGCATGTTCCACTTATGATTTAGCGGAAAGGACTAATAGGTCGCTTTGCCGCCCGTGTGTGTTATGTCTAAACTATTTCAAAACATTATTTCACTTAACCCTCATTTCTTTCACTAGAAAAACCAATTCGTGTATGGTCAATTCAATTATTAAATCCGTAAACAATAACAAAAAAAGGTACTTGGTTCGGCCGCCCATACGAAGAATGCTGAGCCTTGTCGGGAGCTTTTGCCTCCTGCTGTTTTTTCAGGTAGACCTGGTGGCCCAATGTGCTGGTACGCCTTGTAATGCCTCCGTTCCCACTGGTCCAGTCAGTATCGATATTGAATTGACGGGAGCTTCTGCATCCTTGGGTAATGCTACGCTATCCAGTATCATTACACCCGCAGGTGGCTGTGGTTATCCTGGTGGAACAACTTTTTTCGATTTCATGGTGTTCGATCAATTCCCATCAGTTGGTGATATGGAACCAGCTGGTATTCGCAGCTTTAACTGCGATAGTGTAGGGATGACTTTTGTTCGCTATATCGTTCTGGAAGATAATACGGAAGGAACCAATGACGAATATGAGGAATGTGATGCCACACCAATTATGATCACCGTAAACGTAAGCGATGCTTCTGATCCAGTCATTGATGATGGAATGGTTCCTGGTCCTGACTGTGGCGAAACTGTCATGCTGGAAACAGGCTCTAATTACGATTATACAATGGACCCTAATTCCGCAACGCCTAGTGCCACTCAGGATTGTATTTCCAATATGACCTGGGCGCTACCTGACGGAATGGACAATTGCGGAATTGACTCTATCGCCATTTGCTTTAGAGCAGAAAGCAGCCCTGCACCTAGCCAACTTCCTGCAACCATCGTTTATGGTCCAGTAAGTAATCCCGTTCCTGTAGGTACTATCACCATTCCTCTCACAAGCTTTTATGGCAATCCAAATGCCTGCACAGCAACAACTCGGGTCGTCTATAAATACTTCGATCCCTCTGGTGCTGTAGATTCCTGCTTTGTTCTAGTGGAAGTAAGTGATGACCAAAATCCAGTGTGGGAAAACCCCTACACAGATAGTTTGGGAACGACCTATAATGTACTCAACGAGATCGAATCTGAGATTGGTAGCAATTCTCCTGATCTAGATGTTTGGGACGATGCGGAGTCTGGCGAAGTCGTCGTGATTCTGGATTGCAATGATTCCGAATATTCAGCAGATTCTGCTTATTTAGCCAGCTGGCTACCTACGGCAACTGATAATTGCGATACTACCCTAACCGCTACTCAAACACTAGAAAGCGGCCCAACAGTTGAAGATTGTAATACGCCCGTAGAAGGAGTAGAAAATGTATATGTTAGCTTCAATAACTACTTCAATGTAGCAGACGAATGTGCTAATGAGCTCAACCACACCTCTGGTGATGGCACAGACGATGAAAATGGCGATGACAACCGTTTCCGTCTCCGCGTCTTTACCGCTGACCCTGATGGTCCCTGGTTAGGGCCTGACTCTATGGGTGTTGATGCACCTGTAGACTTAGATGCCGCTGTTGCGACCAACCCAACTTCTACGGGTAGCAAAGCCACAGGTATTGACTTTGCCTTTACGGGTGATACCATCAAATACAATATTGACGGAACAATGGGCTGTGATTTTACCATCAGCTCAGATACCCTTGCCTTGACGGGTTTGGATTGCCAAAGCATCACTTACTCCTGGGAAGTCCTTAGCTCTTTTGATAATCTGGGAAATACCACAAGCCTTTCTGGTGTCACCAGCGATGTAGCTGATGACAATGACATCGTCAATGGTGCGAGTACAACGAGCATCAGCACTTGGCCTGTAGGGGTTCACAGAATCCGCTATACGGCTGTTGATGATTGTGACAATACCAGTACTTTTGATTTCCACTTGCAAATTTGCGATACCATCGCACCAGTCATCACGGACTGCCCACCAGCCAATGCCGTAATGGATACCATTTGTGCTATTGCAAACACAAGTCAGTGTGAAACAACTGTCAACTGGATCATTCCTTCTGCTATGGATTGTACGGGAATTACTTCCTTTACAGCCTCTGCTGTTGATCCAGGTGGAAATAATTTGACCATCAATACGGCCAATGTACCAGGTGGTACTTGTTCTGGCCAAGTTGGATTTGCTGGTCTCTTCTCTCCAGGTAATTGGAATGCCAATACCAATGGTGGTGGCGGTATCATTGATTTCTCTGGTGCACCTACCAGCCTATTTATCACGGAAGATAATGCCTTGGGCGTCAATACGGAAGCAACGGTTAACATCCTGGAAAGTGGGGTGGTTTCCTTTAGCTTTGATTATGACAATACCTTTGGTGGACCTGATGATTTTGGCTATGTACTCAATGGTACTTATGTCGAATTAGCCGTACTTTCCAAACGGAAACCAAAAACATCTCCTGCTTCTACAGCTACGACATGGAAACCATT
>JBCBDH010000452.1:0-5676 GCA_038529855.1 Bacteroidota bacterium
GCTTGGCGGCGTAGCGATGCAAGGCATCCATTGATTTTTGAAATACCTCCTGCCAGTTTCTTGACTTATTGCTGATGGTAATTTGCATTGCTAGAGGTTTTGCTACTATTGATAATAGTTTTACTATCAAGTCAAACATCGCCAATCGTACATTGTTCGATCATTCAGAAAAAAAATTGCTTTTATTGGCCTTATTTGGTCGGAATGGAGGAAATGAAAAATAAAAAGATAGTTTTACTATTAATCCAGTAAGTAAAACAACCATTCTGACACAATTTTGTTTTAATAATGAGGAAAATATTTTAGTCATTCTAAAATGAGAGCGCTATGCGAAGTTTAATTGCTATTTGTTTGGTTTGTTTTTTAAGCCTATCTGCAACATCACAAACTCGTAGGATGGCCCATGCAGAAACGGGCAGGACCCATACTGCCCAGATACTGCGCAATACCCCGCTACCTAATTTGCAGGAGACCAGCAGACAGTTGCGGTTTATGGACTTTGATGATGCTTACAGAGCTGTGGAGAACATTGTTGCTCAAAATCCAGACTCTCCAGAGGCGCTGATATTAAGAGCGCGGTTTAAGCTGATTGGAGGAATGGAAACGGAGGCAGCAGCTGATATTCAGTTGGCCAATCGCCTGAATCCTTATGCTGCGGACTTATATGGCCATTTTGGTCCTCGCGGAGTACTCAAATTACTGGCTTATGAGCCAGAGTTAGCCGTTCAGGAATTGACCACTTACCAAAAACTCTATTATTATCACGAATACCTGGATCAGCAAGCGCTGGCGCAGAGTAAGGGTACAGAGGAATTAGTTGCCTTTGAGGAAGCGCTAATGGCAACGGAGTCTGATGAGATAGAGCAGGCGAGTATTTTGTTGAAAAAGGTAATCAAGCAATATCCAAATTCTGCTATCGCTTATGACCTATATGGCCTAGTACTTGGCAAACAGGAACAATTGGAACTGGCTAAAGATGCTTTTGTCAAAGCGATTGAACTGGATGAAAATTTGGCCTTGGCTTGGTATAATCTGGGACAGACCGAATATCGCCAGGGCAATCTAAAAAATGCGGAAGTTTTTCTCGATAAAGCCATCGAACTACATCCTGAGATGACCAAAGCCTATTTCAAAAGAGCTATGGTACTCAAGGAAATGGGAGATAAGGAAAGTGCATTGAGGGATTATAATGCTGTAATTGATCTAAAAGGCGAGAGCTATCCTAAAGCCTTTCTAAATCGAGGGCTAACCAAAAAGATGCTGGGTTTCTATGGCGGTGCTTTGGTGGATTTGGATCGGGCACTAGAGGAGTTTCCCAATGATCCAGAACTGTGGAAAAACCGAGGAAATTTATACCTCTTACTCAATTTGGTCCCAAAAGCCATCGACGATTATACCCGAGCTATTCAGCTGGAAGGGGACTATGCAGAGGCTTACTACAACCGCTCGCTTGCTCACTTCTTGCTCTTCGATAAAATCTCAGCTTGTGCCGATTTGGCGGAAAGCGTAGCATTGGGCTACGACCAAGCTATTGAAATACAGCCTTACTTCTGTACCAACTAAGCATTAGAAGGCATCCCCCGTTTATTGACCAACACACAAACAAAACCATCCCCCGTGATGTTAACGACCGTCCTCCACATATCTAGAGGGCGGTCGACCGCTAAGATCATAGACAAGGCCAAGGGTAACTGTGCAGAGGGAAAACCCACTGATTCCAAGACCATCACCAACATAATCACCCCCGCACTAGGCACCGCCGCTGCCCCAATAGAAGCCATCGTCGCCGTCACTACAATCGTCAATTGATCGGTAAAGCTCAAGTCAAAACCGATCACCTGACACACAAATACCGCAGCAATACTCTGCATCAGACTAGTTGCATCCATATTGACCGTCGCCCCAATCGGACAAACAAAACTGACCACTTCGTCTTCTACACCCAGATTATCCTGAATACACTCCATCGTAACGGGCAAAGTAGCCATACTTGAACTGGTCGTCAGAGCGACCAACTGAGCGGGTAGTAGCCCTTTAAGGAAGGTCATCACGGGAATACCCGTCAAGAGTCTAGCCATCAGGGGATAAAGCGATAGCATAATAAACATCCCCAGAAGCAGTACCAGAGAATAGCCTATCAGGGCTTTGAATATAGCGGGGTCTTTGGTCTCCACGATCAAAGCAGCCATTAGGGCAAATACGGCATAGGGAGAAAAGGCAATGATAAAGTCAACAATTTTCAACATCACCTTATTGAGGGATTCGATCAATCGATTGACGGGGATTTGGTCCTCTGACGGAATCATCAAAAGGGCTAAGCTGAATAAAACCGTAAAAAAGATGACCTGTAGCAATCGCCCATTATCGCTCATCGCAGAAAAAATATTATCTGGAACCAAGCGAACAAAGAAGTCCATAGGACTCTGGCTTTGATCCGTTTTGGAACTCAAGTCCAAGGGCTGATCAGATATTTGGCGGAGCGCTTCGATATCTAAATTCGCTCCTGGCTGAAAGACATTGACTAAAAATAAACCCAGCAGCACTGCAAATACCGTCGTAAGCAAATACCAGGAAATCGTTCGCCCCCCCATAACGGAGAGTTTCCGAATATCTTTTAGCTCTGCAATACCTTTGGCCAGAGAGACAAAAACCAATGGGACAGCAATGAGTTTGAGGGCCTTGATAAACATGACCCCCAAAGGTTTGATATAATCCTGTACAATTTGAACCCCTAAATCAGACCAACTTGCCACATAACCCAGGAATAGGCCAAGAAGTATGCCTATGAGTACTTTCCAGTGTATCGCCATATTGATGATGGTATTTTTAGCTTGCTACCTAATAGGGACGAAAGTAGGGTAAGTTTATCAAAATCTACCATGCTGGCTTTACAAGTTAAAGACACTCTGGCTTTTCATCTCCTAGCTTCACTAACGTTTCAGCAGCTTAAAACCAATTTCTCGTCCCTGTCCCTGGAATAGCGCTAAATTGATCCAGAACCAAGCGAATTGTTCCATCAATTGGAATTTATCATTTCCTCCCACATCATAGCAGTGCGCAAAACCAGCATCCTGGGATAAACTTTGCGCTATCTCCTTTCCTCGCACACTGTCTCCCGCTACAAAAGCATCAATGGCCACATCGCCATAATGGGTGTTTTCCATATTATTGAAACCTGTGGTATTAAAGCACTTGACTACTTTATCCGTAGCCGTATGGGCAAGTAGGGCTTCAGTGGTATTGCTAAACCCTTCTGGACCTCGACCCATGATGATATTCATGGCATCAATGATGACCTTCCCTTGCGTATCCCCAAGGCTTTGGGCGACGGGGATGGCGGCGGTAGCTGGAGTGGCTATTAGAACAACCTCCGCTGCCGCTACGGCCTCTGCGACGAGATGCACACTGGTATTGGGATTAGCTAAGAGCTGTTGTCCCTTAAAGTTTTGGGTATCCTGTACGCCCAAAAGAATTTGATGACCAGCCTTAGCCCATTTGCTTGCTAAGGCGCCACCGACATTTCCAGTTCCGATGATGGCAATTTTCATATTATTGATTTTCTAGTTGTTCGATAAGTAATTGAGCTGCTGCCGCTCCTGAATTTTGCTGCTGACCAGTAATCAAATGACCATCTGCAATGGCATAGGAAGAAAAAGGAGCCGCTACTTTGAAACGAGTATTAGCCATTTTACCCGCTTCCTCCTCAATCCAATAAGGCTGAATTTTTTGCCCAACAGCTTCGTCCGCATAAGCTTCCTCTGTATTCGCAAAACCCGTCCAGGTTCTATTGCTGACGATGAGTTCTCCTGCTGTTGTTTTTGCTTCAAGCAATAGGGTCGTTGCATGACAAACTGCCGCACTGGGCTTACCCGCTTCGTAGAATTGGGCAAAAAGCCCTTGTAGCGAAGCATTGCCTCTAAAAGTATACATGGGTCCTTGACCACCAACTAAAAAGATAGCATCATAGGCTTCCATGTCTACCTCGCTGATGGCTTTGGTATGTTGAAGTAAATCCTTAAACCAGTCCAACTGCAGGTAACCCAAAGAAATGACATCGTGGGCAGAGTATCCGCTGGCATCTGTTGGGTCAGAATAAGCATCCATTACTACTGCTCCACCTTCTGTCGAAGCGAGGGTAACTTCATAGCCAGCCTCTTGAAAGACCTGTAGTGGATGGGTCAATTCAGCAGCCCAAAAGCCAATGGGCCAACCCGTTTGTGTAGAAGTTGCAGGACTACTGACGACCATTAGGATTTTGCCTTTGAGCGGCATACCATGTGAATGTACATAATGCTGTTTTTCAATAATAGACATAAGCTTAATTTTTTTAGTGAATACGCTTCAAAAATACAGCGAATACCTACTTTTGTGAAGATACTTACTCAGAAGTGCTATACTAACAAAAAGGAAAGTATACTGAAAATCAATTGAATATGCCTCAGTTTTTTCATAATAATAAGCTTTACTACAATCCTGTAGAGTTTGCCATCGACAAAATTGGTGGTACTTGGAAGATGCCCTTACTCTGGCGACTCAAGGAGAAGATCATGCGATACAGCGATTTGAAAAGGAGCATCCCACAAATATCTGATAAAATGCTCACCTCCCAATTACGCGATTTGGAGGCCAATGGCTTTATCCATCGGAAGGTCTATCCCGTCGTCCCGCCTAAGGTTGAGTATTCCATTACCGAGCGAGGCAGACGAGTGATTCCGATCATTGAGACTATTCGGAATTATGGGATAGCCTTGATGGTAGAGGAGGGGATAGACATAGAAAAAGCGGAGAACTGACGATGCAGGCTCCGCTTAAAATCTACTATTTTGCTATATTCGAAGCAGTGGGGTCATGCTGCTTGTCTTTTCTTATACATCAGCTGTTTGCAATGCTGGCGCAGCTGGAAAGTCAACAGGCACCTTGGTTACGCCATGTACAAAATTAGAAACTATCTTATCTCCAATGACGAGTAGAATGTCGATGAGATTGCTCTTGTCATAACCTGCATGGAGCAGGGCATCCGTACTGGCTGGATTGGGCTTGCCGCGATTGATGGTAGCATCTTTTACAAATCTAGCCAGAGCATCTAGTTTGGCATCAAATGGAGCGACACCACTGCGGATTTCCAAAATTTGCTCATCGCTAAAACCATTCATTTTGCCAAGGGCTGTATGAGCGGCCAAGCAGTATTCACAGTCGTTCACCTGGCTAACAACCAAATTAATCACTTCGCGTTCCTTGGCCTTGAGGCTGCTCTTGCGGTTTTGTAGGGCTAGGTAATCTCCAAGGGCGGTATCGTTGTAGGCGAAGGTGGCGTAGAGATTGGGAACAAAGCCAAGACCTTTTTCCAATTGATTGAAAATCGCTTGATTATTAGCGGATACTTCTGCTTTGGTAGGAACTGAAAAAGTTGACATGATATTTTATTTAATGATTGATTGCATTCCGACTACTGCTTTGGGGTGGTCGGTCTGCCAATGGATGAATAATTTAATTGACGATACAAAGATGGGGCGATTGAAGGCCCCAAGGAATGGCAATACCTCCCGAGGGCTTATCAATTTTTCCCGATTGTTAAGAATTTGCAGGATTGGCCCCAAGCCGCTACCTTGCAAAGTGGGAGATGAAGCATTTGCTGACTACTTATAAGTCTTCCATTATTCCTCATAAACACTTATC
>JBCBDH010000453.1:0-5666 GCA_038529855.1 Bacteroidota bacterium
CGGGAATTGAAGTGGAGGCAGCTTGTACACTGGTTCTATTATCGACAGGAGCTTACTAAAGAACAGCGCTTTATCTGACTTAGCTGTAAGCATAAAAAAATAGGATCAATGCGATGCATTGATCCTATTTTTTTGCTTGATCAGAATGAAGGATTAGTATCCAGCTTCTTTATTACCAGAATACTGAGAACCACCAGTACCTGCGCTACCAACGCCGCAGTCAGGACGAGCCATTTCTGCTTCATCATTGGCAACTGTAAATTCAACACGACGGTTGATTAGGTTAGCTCCATTTGCAGGAACAATATTGGAGTTTTCACCACCCCAGTTCAAGACCAAACGATCTCTTGCAATACCATACTTACCAGTGAGGTAGTCGATGGCTGCATTGGCGCGATTGTAAGACAACAGATCATTATAGCAATTACCTGCCAATTTATCAGTATGACCTGTAACAACGACGCGTAAACTTGGGTTTTGCTTCATTACCTGAGCAACTTGGTGCAACTCATCATACTGAGAAGTCTTGATGGTGTAGCGATCCAAATCAAAGTGGATCATCGGCAAGAACCAATCGAATTCTGGAACTGGTAGTGTAGCTTTGAAGGTATTCAATCTATCATCAACGATGCGATTAACATCATCTTCGTCGAGGATTTCTGGATCGGGTACCTGAGCAACACCTTTAGTATCTGTATTGTATCCTGGAGGAGAGTGTGGCTCTTCGTCGTCACAGTCTGCAACGCCATCGCCATCGCTATCCAACAAGATACCGCGAGTATCTACTGGGCAATCTGCCTTAGTATCTTTCTCCTGATCGATCATATCAATAACACCGTCTTTGTCGGTATCTGTCATATCAAGTACAGGACGAGCTTTTACTTCAGCCAAGTCTTCAGCAATCAAGTCAAGTGGGCTAACCCACCAAAGTGGTTCAGAGGTATTATCTCCTTTACCGATATTGAAGTTGATGCGAACATTAGTATAGTTAACGATATCGCGATACTGCGTCAAGTCGAACTGTGTCCGCCAGCGGTAGCCGTCGATCAAGTCTCCTTCGTTACCGAATACAACACTTACTTGGTGTTCGATACCGATGTTGATCTTAGGAGTGATTTTGAAGGCCAAACCGACACCAACATTACCGTGAACATTGATCTGGCGCTCATCGTCACCGCGATCACCACCACTGTCAGATCTACGACCCAAAGCAGTCTCCGCACGAGTTTCGTAATCACCATCCAGTAGGTCTCTAACATCGCTAGAGATGTCACGACGATCACTACGGTTAGAACCGGGATCGCGATTATTACCGATGTTGGTGAAATCGTACATATTGCCATTATCGTCTAGAGCATCGTAATAAGCTCTATAAGTATTAGCTCCGACACCAGCGAGGATATACCAATTGAGCTTACGAATCTGCTGCTTAAAGTTGAAGCTGTTCAAAGTCCAGATTCCCTGCACGGTGAAAGAGAAATAGTCGGTCTTGTAATTATGGTACCAAGCGGTATTGGAATAATTGATATCCGAATTTTGTGTTCCGTTCAACACGCGATTGGCAAGTACGTGAGTATTAGCTGAGTTACGTGGCTCAAGTCCAACAGCGCGACCATACATGGCATCGAGGCGCCAAGAAAATGCGTAGTCAAAAGATCTGCGGAAGTGCAGACCAACTCCGTAGCTGGGGCGTGGAAGGACATCACCGATTACCATAAAATGCCCTAGGTTGATGCCTATCTCAGACTGGTGTTTGGGCTGTGCAGAAAACCTCAGGCCCTGGTAAGCGGAACCGCTGTCGTCTTGTGCAAAGCTGACCGTACATAAGGACACACCCAGGAGCAATACAAATAAAGTGAAGATTTTCCTTGTCATAGGGTTTTACTTTGATGATTTAAAAAATAGGTGATTATAACTTATAATTAAAAATCTTTATAGAAGGAATTACAAATGTATCGTTTTTTTTATTTGTCACAAATATTTTCTATTCGTTTTTTGACTACATCAAAGTTAGAAGCGACTTTAGGCTAAAACATATAGTCAACAATATAGTACTTTATTTCAATTTGTAAAAAATTAAACCTCTTTATTTTCAGTTAATTAACTTGCTCAAAGCTAAGTCTAAAGCCCGCCCTGAAAGCCCTGTCAACTCACTACTAGAAGCGTGTACATGCAGTAAAGCGCGTTGAATAATTTCGGAGACATCACCAAAGATCGCATGGTCGGTCATCACGGCATCGTGCTGCATCAAATAGGCAAAAACACGAGCCATTCCGCAGTTGGCAATGAAGTCGGGAATCAAGCTCACCTGGCTGTCAGTGTACTTGGCCGTTGGACCAAAAAAGACTTCGTCGTCGACAAATGGAACATTAGCGCCACAGGAAATGACCTCCAAGCCACTGGCCAAAAGTTGATCAACCTGGGTCTTATTAACCAATTTTGAAGCCGCCCCTGGAATAAAAATATCGGCTCCGACCGACCAAATTTCCCGATTAACCTGCTCAAAATCAAGCATCTTGTTAGCCGCTAGTTTATTCCCTTTTTTGTGAATAAACAAGTCACGAACCTCTTCAAAATGGAGTCCTTCTTTGCGAATAATACCTCCCGCTTTGTCAATAATTCCTACGATTCGCGCTCCACTGTAAGCCAGATAACAAGCGGCAGCTGATGCGACATTTCCCCAGCCCTGAATGATGACCCGCTTGTCCTTCACCGTGCTTTTACGGAATATATTATAATAATGTTTCACGGATTCGGCCACCCCATATCCAGTGATCATATCCGCAACCGCGTATTTGTGGCCATCTGGTGCATAATCCCGATCCTCAATAATCTTCGCACAGCCATAACGCAATTGACCAATAACATTGATCTTCTCGCCATTGCTGGTATTCAAATGCCCATTGACAATCCCCTCTTGTGGATGCCAAAGTCCGAGGTCTTCCGTAATGGGGATAACATCTTTAAGCTCATCCACATTAAGGTCGCCTCCAGTGCCATAATAGTTTTTGAGTAATGGAAAAACTGCTGTATACCAGCGCTTTAACACCTCATCGCGACGATCATCAGTAGGATCAAAATCAATCCCCGATTTTGCCCCGCCAATGTCAGGACCACAAATAGAAAACTTGATTTCCATGACTTTGGCTAGGGAGATGACCTCTTCGCGAGTGAGTCCTTTCCGCATCCTTGTTCCTCCACCAGCTGCACCATTTCGGAGGGAATTAATAACGACCCACCCCTTGGCACTGGTTTGGGAATCGGACCATTCAAAGACAATTTCAGGCTGTTTTTCTTTGTATCTTTTTAGCATTTGCTCCGTGGATACCGTCGTGTCGAGCGATGTCTCACTTTTTGTCATTATAATTTGGTTTAGGTTGCTACAAAATACCTGGCTTCTTTTGCCAATGATCAATGTATTCCTTTGCTTTTAAGGGCTTTTTAGCTTGAAATACATACATTTACCAAAAATTTCTCAGCACATGCTCGACCATTGGTTAGCCCCGGTTTCAACGGAGCAATTTACTAATTTTCAGTCGCTATCCACTTATCAATTGGGTAAAAGAATCGCTGTTCACCATGAGTACCTCCCCAATCTTTCTGGTGTACAGATTGCCTTATTGGGTATTGGACTAGAACGCATTTATCCCATTCGCCAAGCACTTTATCAACTGAATTTTCCCTTCAGAAATCTCAGTGTCGCCGATTTGGGGAATGCCCGAAGGGATGAACCCGCCTTTCTCATTCCCATCATTAGCGAACTACTCGAAAACGGCATTTTCCCCATTATCATTGGCCCGGCCTACGATACCCTGCAAGCTCAATTTCAAGCTTATCAATCCAAACAGCAATTGATCAATCTTGGTCTAGTAGACGAAGCCATTCGTTTTGATCCCAAGCAAAAGGACAAAAGCGACTACCTCTATCAAATACTGACCAACAAAAGCCCACGGCTGTTTAGTCTGGGACAACTGGCCTACCAATCGCACTACACCCCCGAAACAGCCATTGACTTTTTCCAAGATCATCATTTCGACTTACTTCGCTTGGGCCATATTCGCCAACAAATGGAAGCCGCTGAACCCCTGATACGCAATGTCGATCTCTTGGGTTTCAATATTGCCGCCATTCGTTATTCAGATGCCCCCGCCCAGCAAGCTCCAAATCCCGCAGGGTTATTTATTGAAGAGGCTTGCCAACTGTGTCGCTATGCTGGTCTGAGCGATAAACTCACTTCGCTAGGCATCTATGGTTACCAAGTAGAAAAAGACCAAAGCGGACAAACCGCCCAGGCCATCGCCTTGCTGATTTGGTACTTTCTCGAAGGATTCCACAATAGGAAAAAAGATTATCCCGTCGACAATCAGGGACTTATTGAATACATCGTCGATTTTAAGGAGTTGGCCACGCAGGTGACCTTTTGGAAGAGTTCGAAGAGCGGTAGATGGTGGATGCAAGTGCCCGTCAAAACCATGGAAAAACACCAGCGGCACTACCTCATTCCCTGTTCTTATCAGGATTACTTACAAGCTTCTAAAGGAGATTTTCCAGAGCGTTTGTTCAGTGCTTATCAGCGCTTTGTATAAGACGGATCAATCGCTTAGCTCTTCCTTTTCAAGAATTCGCTCCAATTGAATTCCCCGAGAGCCTTTGATCAAAAAAGTAGTGGGAGCCATATCTTGCTGATGAAGCCATTGGCGTAGGCTGATATAATCGGGGAAATACCTGACAGGAGCTGAAATATCCTTTCTAAGGGCCTCAAACTCCTCACCAACCAAAATCAAATCGTCAAATCCATGACCAAGTGCATGATCTACAATCCCGCGATGCTCCGCTGCACTGTAAGGCCCTAATTCCAACATGTCTCCCAGGATCGCTACTTTGCGAGTAGCTTGTATCTGCTTCAAATTATCCAGTGCCAGACGCATACTGCTGGGATTGGCATTATAAGCATCAAGGAGGTAAGTGTGTTTTTCGCCCTGTATGAGTTGAGAACGATTGTTTTGAGCTTGGTAGCTGGCAATGGCACTTTGTATACGACCGACTGGGACTTTGAAATATTTACCCAGACAAACAGCCGTCATGATATTATTAAAATTATACGCACCAAGAAGCTGGGAATTGATCTCTTTTAATTGATCTTCATCATCCAGGAGAGCCATCCGAACAAAGGGATTAGCGGGAAGGGGTTTTACCTCATAAGGCAGATGGGCCAATTGGGGCTGTTCGCTACGGTGGTACTCAATGACATGATGGACCGAAGCAGCCAATTTTCTGAGATGGGCTTCATCCAAATTGACAAAAGCCAGCCCTTGATTTTTGGCCAGAAAGCGATACAGCTCGGACTTCCCTTTTTTGACACCTTCGATTCCTCCAAATCCCTCTAGATGCGCTTTGCCTATATTGGTGATCAAGCCATGTGTAGGTTCTGCTATTTCGCAAAGTGCCGCAATTTCTCCTTGGTGGTTGGCGCCCATTTCAATAATGGCGACCTCTGTATCCAAAGGCATTGCCAAAAGGGTAAGCGGAACACCAATGTGATTATTCAAATTACCCAGGGTAACATGCACCTTATAAGTCGTAGCCAAAACGCGATACAGCAACTCCTTAGTAGTCGTTTTGCCATTACTGCCTGTGATACCGATCACTGGAATTTCCATTTGTCG
>JBCBDH010000454.1:0-5661 GCA_038529855.1 Bacteroidota bacterium
GCCCGTTGCCCTAGAACAGTGGATAAACTGGGATTTGCTCTGACACAAAGATTATTGACTGAACACCTCTCCTAAGTCCAATACAAAATCTTCTAGGAAATAAACCTGAATTTGCTCTCCTTTAGCATAGGGCCTTTGACGGAGTAGCTGGTATTTACCATTGGTAGCTAAGGTATAGACGAGAACCGTTTGCTCATGGGGATGAACAATCCAATAGTTGGGAACGCCTGCAAATTCGTAGAGTTGAAATTTATCGTTTAGGTCTTTATGTGCTGTACCTTCTGAGAGGATTTCGATGATCCAATCAGGTGCCCCTTGGCAGCCGCGTTCATCCAATTTTGCTAAATCACAGATCATACAAATATCTGGTTGAACGACCGTATCTATTTTTTCTGCTGTTTGTTGTTGTTCGGGGAGGGGTAAACGTACATCAAAAGGAGCATGAAATACCTGACATTGCCGCTCTTTAAGCTGGCTGAAGATATTCTTCAATAAGCTACTAGAGACTAGCTGATGGGTCCTACCTGGAGCTGGTGACCTCCTAAAAATAGATCCATGAATCAATTCTACCATCTCATCCAACTGCCAAGTTAGGTAATCAGCATAAGTATACTTTTTATTGAAATCTAATTGATCGATGTGATTGATCATGGTTATTCTTTCAATTGATCTTTGCCTAAAATACAAACAATTTAAGAATGTTGCATTGGAGGGAAGAAATGGCCTGTCTTCAACATGGGTAAGCCTTGCCCTATTTCATTTAAAATCTCCTTTTCACGAATCTTATTCTCCTTTTAGCTGTTACTCCTAAATGATCACAAGAGGTATTGCCTACATCCTAATCGCTACCCTGTCTTTTGCCGTAATGAACATGATGGCCAAGGGCTTGAGTGCCTTTCACCCCATGCAGGTGGTCTTTTTTCGCGCCTTTGGCACCTTTGCTTTTATCTTTCCCTTTATGCTTTATCAGCGCATTAGTATTATTGGTCAGGAGCCTAAATTCTTATTGCTTCGAGGGGTGGTTGGGGTGATTTCTCTGGCGACCTTTTTTATGGCTTTACAGCGCATACCGCTGGGCTCCGCCATTTCTATTCGTTACCTGGGGCCGATATTTGGGGCTATTTATGCCAGCTATTTTTTGAAGGAGAAAGTTAAAGGATGGCAATGGATCAGTTTTCTCATTGCTTTTTCTGGGGTACTGCTACTCAAAGGCTTTGATGTTCGGATAGACTACTTCAGCTTGTTATTGGTATTGATCTCTGCATTATTTGTGGGGATGGTTTTTGTGCTGATTCGCTACCTCAGCGCCAAGGAGCATCACTTGACCATCATTAATTATTTTATGGTCACCTCTATTTTGGGAAGTTTGTTTTTTATCCAACATTGGCGGATGCCAATTGGGGAAGAGTGGTGGACGGTTGTGCTGATTGGTATCTTTGGATTGATTGGGCAAGTCTTTATGACCAAAGCCTTTAAGACAGAGGAAACCAGTGTCCTGGCTCCTTTTAAATACATGGAATTGGTTTGGGCTTTGTTGATGGGCTATTACTTTTTGGAAGAGACCTATTCCTGGCTGCCTTTTGTAGGGATTTTGTTGATCATCCTAGGGATGCTGATCAATGTTTATGCGAAGAATAGACCTGGGCGAGGCCCTCAGACCGAATTGACTCCGTCTGAGAGGCTACCCACAGTTTATAAATAATAGGGATCAATTAAATGATCTGATGGGGGACTATTGCTTAACAACCCGAAGCATGCGCTGAATCATTGGTGTATTAAAACGCACAAAGTAGACGCCATCTGGGAATTTATACAAAGACATTTCACCAGTATAGGTATTATTGTATTTGGTCAGGCGGTTGTGAAAAACCAATTGGCCTTGCGCATTGTATACCTCCAATTTCATAAAAGTTGAGCCAATATCAATGCCCGCTACATTGATCTGGAAAACACCATCAGTTGGATTTGGCGACAAACTAATACGGAGCTCCTCATTGATATCTACTAAACTAACTGCGAAATCAATAGTTACTGTCTGCGTTTCTGTACAGTCAGCATCATCCATCACGACTACATCATAATCACCAGGAAGGAGGTCAAAAAAGAGATTGCTGCTTTGGAAAGTCGCTCCACCATCAATACTAAATTGTGCTGTTCCCGATTCATTGGTGGCTGTTATCATAATGGCACCGTCAGCAATATTGGGCCCACTAGCTGCGGAAGCTTCCACTTCAATGGCCAACATGCAGCTAAAGGTCGCACAGAAATTCGTAGTTTCTTCTGTAGAAAACTCTCCTGTGCTAGAGGCCAATATATTGCCTTCCGCATCTGTAATATTGTAGCTCCCCAAACCATAATTACAACAAATGCCATCGCCATAAGAATCAAACATCGTCAGGGAATAGCAGGCTTCTGGGTCTAGGCAAAAGTTTTCGATATAAGTCCCTGCACTAGGGTAGGGGCCTCCATTGAATAATACAGTTCCTCCCTCATCGGTCAGTTCCCAGGAAATTTCTTCTGGATAATCATCCGTAATCAGATTGAAGAAAATATCTACGCCTTCAGTAAGGATTTGCAAAGGACGGGAGAAACCATCATTTGTAGGTACTTCATCCACTTGGCCATTGGGAGCAGAAGTAAGTGCTTGGATATCATTTTCTCCATCTATTAAATTGGTCAGGGTGTAAGGAACTGCTGTCGTTTCGCCCATCGCCAAACTACCAGTCCAATTAATGATGCCCTCTTGATTGCCATTGATGCTAACGATAATATCTACATTGGTCAAAGTCGTAGACCCAAAATTGGTTAAGGCAAAATTGACCGCCAGTGAATCCCCACAATTTAATTCTCCCGCTCCTTCCAAGCTCGTGATTCCTGCATCCAAACGTGGGATATTGGATACCACTGTTGTCAAGGTATCATTCAGCGTAGCTTGGTCGGTCGGTAAAACAGTGAAAAACTGGAAGCTATAATTCCCAACTGCACTCATATCCACCGTCTGCGCAAAGGTATGGGTATAAACAGAATCTGCAATCAAAGAGAAATTGACATCTTCGATCACTGGATTACCATTTTCAAAAATATAGCCTACCTTAAAGATATTTTGGGTTTCAATACCCACATTTTTTATTTCAATTTGTACCGTCTCATTAGCCGTTAAATCTGGAGCAGATATAGGGCTGAGTAAGGCAATAGGAGAAAGGTCAATCGTATCTTTTCTCAACTCAAAAGCTAAAATTCTCGTCCGCACATTCCCCTGTGCCGCATATTCTGTAGTAAACCAAAAGGTCCGATCATTGGTCGGGTCTACGCTCATATGGGCATAGTCTCCAAAGCGTCCGCCAGAGCTGATCGCATTCTCTCCATCCACCACTAAATACTCCTCTACAGTCATCTCGCCAAGGGGATCAGAAGCCCGACGCCCAGTAAATCGAACACCTACAAAATCATTGGGACTGGATACATTATAGCCCAAACCAATATTCCCCTGTCCATCCATACAAATACTGCTCATATAGCGATGCAAACCATCATTGGGCGCATAGGTCCCTTCCTGGTAAAGCATCCAGTCGCCCCCTGGCAAACGGCGCAACTCCACCCAGCGGATACCTGCCAATTCATTGCCATCCACATCTGTCATAAAACTCATCAACAAACTTTCATGGCTGCCAAAATTGCGGTAATGGGGCTGGTTCATAATCACCTCAGGGATACCGTCCAAACCGCCGCCACCTTGCTGAGGGACACAGGCAAAACCAAAACCAGGCGCTGCACAGGCATAAGCATCATAGGGGGACACCGTCACGGTGGTATTGACGACTTCCGTATTATTAGGATTGTCAAAATCGACATTTACGCTATATACTTCGATGGCATCCTGAGCTACACCGCCCCAACTGGAATCGTGTAGGGCGAGGACGATAGGATCAGCGTTGGGAGGGGTAAGTCCCGTCCAATCTACGGGTGTAGACACAAAAAAACCAGCAGTCGTATTGGTATATCCAGGAATGGTAATTCGCTGAATAGGCACCATCATATCACCGTTCAACATAGATTGGCGGTCGATGAAGTAGGAGTGGAGCGAGCCTGGCCCCTGCTCATTGGTGGTTGCATGATAGGTGTTATTCCAGATGCCATATTTGGGATAATCGGGAAAATTGGGCGTCGCAAAATTCCAAACATCATAGGCCCCCATAGGATCAGCCGTTTGCGAAAGGGCAAATAAAAGCTGATTGCCATTGGGAAATTCAGTAATGATCCAGCGTTTGACTTCCTGGTCGTACATGATGATGGGATCGCCAGCAGAGGAAAAGCCAATGGGACTCCAAAGCGTATTAGCAGCAAAGGAGTTGATGAGGTCACCTGTTTTGCTAAATACCCCAAGTGTAGTGGTATTGATGGCCTGTAGATAGTGATCCTGACCAATGTCACCAGAGGGATCATGAGGAGAGCCAAAGGGGCTAAACAGACCTTCTACATTGACCAGTGGCTCGACAGGGATGGCATTGGCAGATACTTCGCTTTGGCGAATGGGGTCGGGGCCGTGATTGGCCCTTTCGGGATAAAGGACTTCCATTTTTCCACGACCAATAAAGTTTTTGGGCGCTTGTTTGGAAATCTTGGCTTGTCGTCTGCGTTCGGGATCAGTAGGGGGCAGCGGGATGAGGCTGCGCAGAGGGGGTATTTCACCAAGGTATTCTGCATAGGTGGTTTCGACCTTAATATCCACTTTTTGATTGGTGGATTGAGCGAAAAGGGGGCTGTAGAGTAGGATACTCATCAATAAAATAGTAGCGATCTTCCAGGACATGATGGTATTTAAGTTTTAGTAAAAAATCAGACAGTTGGGACTGGGTCTTGGCTGTCAATAGTCAGGCGTTTGGCGATTTGAGTTATTACAAGTCTGTTTTGACAGGGTGATAATCAGCTTCTAGTACATCGTTATGTTGCTTGAGTTCTCTGAGCAATTGATCAATGGGAATGCTGGATGGATTGAAGGTAAAGAGCCAGCGATTTTCTGTTCGACTGGTTTGACCTTTGGCTGTGAGTTCGTACTGGACAAAAGCCGTTTCCAGCTTTTTAGCTCGGATATTTGGAGCCAGCAATACGATCAATTGATCATTAGCCATATTTTCGGGTAGTGAGGAAGCTGGAGGGCTAGATTTTGGGGTACATCCTACAAAAAATAAGAGGAGTAACACAGCAGCAGTAAAAAAAATACCCCCTGGACGAATGCAAAAATACGTAAATGATTGCTCCCAATACTGGATATGGGCAACAATCCTTGAGTTAGGTATCTTCATTTAATATTAGGCGTTGGTCATTCGATAGTTGACTGCTAGTAAGACACAAGGTAGGTGATTAGCCCCCACCTTGTTTGATAAAAAAAGGAGAGAATATAAATTAATGTAAATAATTGTACTTAAGTGCGAATTATAGGCTTAATGGTATTTTTTCTAATCTTTTGGATTCAATTATTTATGATTTTTTTTGTAAGGCATATTTTATTTACAGTACTTCTTTTTTCATTTCTTCAATGGCAAAATTAGCGGCCCTTGCCGTCAATGCCATAAAGGTCAGTGAAGGATTCTGGGTGGCCATAGAGGTCATGCAGGAGCCATCAGTGACAAAGACATTGGAGCAGTTGTGTAGCTGATTCCA
>JBCBDH010000455.1:0-5641 GCA_038529855.1 Bacteroidota bacterium
TTTTGTCATTGGCTTCATCCACTAGGATGGCATTACTTTGATTGGGGCGAACGGTAATGGGTGGAGAATTGACGATCTGTACTTCCGTACAAAAATCAAAAGTATTGGATTGATTTTGTTGGATGGAAAGGGTCACATTGTACTGGCCAGGAGCGGTATAGGTATGACTGACAGCGCCGCCACTGCCCAAGGTCCCATCCCCAAAATCCCATTCATAGGTATAGTCTTGGTTGATAATGGAAGCACTAAAATTGATGGATTCGTAAACCAGGCTGGGACTCAAATCCTCTATACCACATTCAAAGATATAATCCACTTCAAGGGTATTGGAGGTGAGGTTTCCGTTGCCATCGCCATCCTGCACCTTATTGGCGGGTAGTTGAATGCGAACCAAGCCCGTACTGTTGGGCACCACCGTCACCGTATAGGTATTCCCTGCGCTACTGAGATCATCCAGCAAGGTTCCATTAAAAATCAAAAAATCGCCAATACTCAAACCACTGACTGCCGTACTCATATCAATGAGTAATTCAAACGCTTCATTGACATTCAGGGAAGTGGTACTCAAAACGACCCTTGGATTGGGAATATCCTCATCGCAATAATCTGGTATGCCATCGCCATCACTATCCTGATTGTCATCTCCCAAGTCGCAAATATCCTGTGCATCACAAACGCCATCGCCATCCGTATCTGTAAAAAGAGAGCTCGTTGGATTACAAGCAAAACATTCGTCATTTTGCTCCTCTGCATCCAAAGTCGTTCCCAGCGCTTGTCCACCCGCATTAATTAACAAAGGAATGCCATTTTCATCCACAGCTCCTACAATCGCATCATTTTCAAGATCGCTGTAATTGATATTGGCCGTTCCCTCCAAAGCATCAGGGCAGCCATCATTATCAGCGTCTAAATCCAATTGATTGGGTGTACCATCATTATCAAAATCGCAATTGCCAATGACTTGTATTTCTGCGATGTTTAAAACATTTCCTCCCGCATTATCACCAGATTTCTGTAATCGAATGTATCTACCAGCTTGTTGAATCAACACTGTTTCAGAAGCGATGCCATCCATATCGCCAAATTGATGGGTAAAGGTGGCATTGGCCAGCGCAGCGCTCAAATTGGTATTATTGGGAAAAGGTTCAGCAGCGACCAGTAAGTAGACATTGGAGGCTCGTTCAGAGCAGCAATCCATCCTATTCCATAGGGTAATTTCGCTAATCGCTTGCGAAGCGCCCAAATCCAATTCAATCCATTCATTAGCAGAAGCCGCCCCCGTATGTGCAATAGAACCGCCTGACCAATTGGTATTGTTGTCGCCATCATTCACGCGCGATGGCGAACCATCTGAACTTACAGAGCTAGCACTAGCCGTTGCATTGAGGGCCAAATTCCCATTACAAGTATTTTCAAGTGCATCCAAAATCCCATCATTATCATCATCCAAATCGCAGTCATCATCCAAGCCATCACCATCCGTATCAATCCCTGAGGAATAGGGACAAAGACAATCTATGGATGGGGGATCACATCCTTCAAAACAGGCATTTGTAATGGTTACGATATTGGAATAGAGGTAATCGCCCAGACAAACATCTGACCTTACGCCTCTTCGATATTGGCGTTTATAGCCATCAAAAGCACTGATATTCAGGTTTTGGCCACCGCCTTGTACGGCAGTCCATGGGCCATAATTCTCCTGCCCACAAATAGCAGCAGTTCTTACCTCCCATCTATAATCGAGCCCTCCAATACCAACAGTGGCGGCCGTCCCCGTAAGATCGCTTGGATCAAAGCCATAGGCCCCCGTTTGATCTCCGCTAATCGCTCCAATCTCCTCCAAACAATTTTCTGGAAACAGATTTTGGCTGGGTATGATTTCCTTCAGGACGCCTGGTCCAGCCCACTTTAATTGAGCAAGGGCCCCTCCCCCATCTTCGTAGTATTCCATTTTTATGGTGTAATACACCTCCGCTTCCAGATGAATCATTCCAGCGCGTTCCGTAGGAGGATGATTGGTCCAATCGTCTATAATGGGTTTATTATCCACCCATAGGCGAACCCCATCATCACCATTGGTAAAAAAGGTGTAGGTGCCTGCTCTGGGTACTCGAATTCTGCCTTCCCAACGGACAGAGAAGGTATTGGTTCCAATGTTGGAAGCAGGGGAGCCAGTCCCCCAGTCAAAATTCACGGTTGGATCAACTTGTACATTGACCAGATTGGTGAGGTCTTTATTATTGTAGTATTGAGCGGTCAGTCCATTGCCTCCAAAATCGGGATTGGATTGGGGGGTACAATCGTTGATGTCATCTCCTATTTTCATAATCTCCGCAACGCTGGGTACGCCATTGGCATTTAGGGCAAAGAGCATATAATTTCCAGGGGGGACGATATTGCGATTGGGAATATTGAGTTCGTAGCGATTATTTCCAAGATTGGAAAAAGTTACGGGAATTCTTCTTTGGTCATTATTATTACTGTGTGTCACACCAGATAGACGAATCAAGGCAAAACTATTGATGCTAGTATTGGTACGAACTACAGCAGTGGAATTAAAATCTGCACTGGCTGGGAAATTGGTAATCACTGGGCGGGTAGCCAAGGTGCCATTGGGATTAAATAGATAGGGCGGGCTGAAAACTTGGGCATCTGGGTGATTGGCAGAACAGCCACCACAAAGTCCACCACCAGCAGAAAGTACTCTCCCGTCCTTCATCAAAATGGCCGTACTGTGGTAATTTCTGGGTACGGATAATTGGGCCATTGTGGTCCAAACCTGCGTTACTGGATTCCATAGTTCAGCTAATAGTCTAGAATTATCATCCGTAAACTCTCGCCCCTGTGCCAATCCACCAACGACCAAAACCTCTCCCGTTGGCAAAACCACACTGTTCATATTTGCTCGACTATAGGCCAAATTCCCCACACGAGTCACGACGGGATTATCGCTATTGATATCAATGATATATGTCCTGTTGTTGGCATTACCTCCACGCCCATTGGTAGGCGCTCCCCCCAGCTTCAGAATCTTCCCCACATCGTACATCACCGTATTTCCAGTCGCTGAATAAGGGTCATCTCCTCGCTGCCCTGCTGTCGTCCAAGAAGCCACGCCCTCCGTATCAATCCAGTGCATCGTCTGGCTTGGCCCAGCATGAAACAATTTGCCATTAGGCGCCACCCACAGCCAAGGGAAAAAATCATCTCTTTGTGTGGGCTGACTAGAATTCGTCCCATCCGTAATCACCTCCACTGGAACCCCTGGCAATCTAAACCAGCCACTTTTCTCCGTCCAAACCTCCGCATGCTTTCCGCCAACGCCGCCACTCCAAGAACCACCAATCACCAAAGTCGCCCCACTCGCCAGCGTCACATTTGAATGATAACCACGCGGAATATTCATATTTCCTCCTGTAATCCAATCCCCCGTAAAAGGATCATAAACACTCGATTTATTACTACTCGATCCACCTGTCACGATCAATCGCCCATCTGGCAAGGTAGATATCCCAGGACAAAACATATCGTGATTGGTCTCATCAATCAAAAACTCAGCAATATTATCCGTCACGGGATCATAGACTGCCGTCCAGGTTCTTCCCAAGTTCCCCCCAAAAGACAATTTGTCCTTGGCTGACCACATCAAGACTTTTCCATTTGGCAGATTGGCCATCGCTGCCGCGATCAAAGGCATATCAATCACTGAGCTCCAGGCCCCCTGCGCATTATTCATCATTGAGGCCGAAAAAGCCACAAAATCTTCATTAGAAGACAAATAGTCGATTTCAATATCATAATCCTGTGACAACATTTCCTTGGTCAGCTCATATTCCTTCCAAGTCATTTGTTTACCTGAACACAGGGTCACGATGGGATCTTCTCCATTGGCAAAAAGAAAAGAGAGCCCACTAAAAACCAAGGCTAATAGGAGTATATTTTTTTTCATGTGTTTGGCGTGTTTGCTACAGGGGTGGTTGATCTACCCTATTGTATCGTATTCAGGAGAGCTGATCATTAGGCCAAAAGCAAGGACCTCAAAAGGCCACTAGCCCCTAATGACGGCACCATTCATTTTATCTTCTGCTAAAGTGAAATCAGTTTATTGCTTACAGAGAAGAGGGATCGCAAGGAGAAAACGAGCTTTAATCATCGTCGTCTTAGCGCATATTGGTGATGTGTGCGACCAGTGGGGAGGGTAAAAAAAGCCTTTTAAGGTCTTACTTCTGGTGATTGATCAAGAAGAGATCAGGTCAAAAGACAAAGTTAGCAGATTTGTGCTTGGAGGGGAATACAAGAAATGGGGTATTTTAGGTATATAAAGTGATTTAAATACGTCTGATTTCTGGCCTATCGCAGCGATGTCATCACGATGGATGATGCATGGATTAAATTATATTTTTCATTACATTTACGGGCAGCCCTGGCGCCGCCCAATTAATTTAATACCTAATATGAGCAGACCACAATCCATTCTTATCTTTCTTCCTGATGGCTCCCCCAGAAGCGTAAAAATCGCTGAAATCACGAATCGAGTCGTCAAAGCCGTTTTGATTCCGCGCAATAAACTGGATTACATTGGGGAGCGAGAAGAGGTGAAAAGTGTTGGATTGTATTTTCTTTTTGGGGAATCCGCAGAAAAAGCCAAACCCCTGGCCTACATTGGAGAGGCTGAAGAATGCTATCAGCGCCTAAAGCAACACAATCGAGAAAAGGAGTTTTGGAATTATGCCGTAGTGATTGTTTCCAAGATCAATGCCTTTACAAAGGCCCATGTAAAATATTTGGAACACCTCGCCATCAAGGAGGCAGCGCAAGCCAATCGCTATGAGACCCAAAATGGCAATATCCCCACCAAACCCTATATCACAGAGCCCATGGAGGCCGATTTGTTGGATAGTTTTGAGACCATCAAGATTTTGTTATCGACCTTGGGTTTTCCCATTTTTGAAAGCATTAATAAGCGAAGCATTAAAAAGTCTGAGATCCTAGCGATCAAAGGTAGGGGCGTTGAGGCAGAGGGGGATTTGATGGACGATGGCTTTGTGGTCTTTAAAGGATCGCAGGCAGCGGGGAGTGCAACGCCTTCTACTCACGATTACTTGCTTACTTTGAGAGATAAGCTGATTAAGGATAAGGTCCTGGTGCAGAAGGAGGATCATCTTCTTTTTATGGAGGATTATATTTTCAATTCTCCTAGTACGGCAGGCGCTGTTGTTTTAGGAAGAAATACCAATGGATGGACCGCTTGGAAGAATAAAGGGGGGAAGACTTTGGATGAGTTGAAGCGGAGGTAGATTGTGGATTGGTACATTTTCTACTATTGTATCCTATGTTTTAATTGCCCAGTTTAATGATGTATTCCTCTCCCCTTCCAATCACCAATTCCAACCCAAATCTCATAGTGGTATAACCACTCACTAATCCAAGGTATTATAGTCTTTACATAGTACATTCCAGGGTTCTATTCATTGTCTATTGGGTAAAAGAGACATATGTTTTTGCTTCGAATTTGAATAGACGTGAGGGGGATATCTTTTACCTTTTACAAGACGAAGGGATTTAGGGTATAGTACACAAGCCCTTATTCTTTTTCCTCTTATGTAGTGAATTTTCGCTCTACAATAAATACTCATTG
>JBCBDH010000456.1:0-5640 GCA_038529855.1 Bacteroidota bacterium
ATTGATGGGCGTATGGAGCATATTTGCTTTAAACTTGGCCAAAAAGCCAAGGCGTTTGCTGAGGTCTTGCCAGCTTACTTCATTGATATAACAATCATCTATCCCCATTTGAAGCAATTGGTGTGCTTGCTCGTCGACAGGTTGTTCACTAAATAGGACGAAGGGAACTTCGCGGAGACGAGGATTCTGATGAATTTGTTGGATCAATTGAAAATTGTCCTTTTTCAGTACTTGGTAGTGGCAGAGAATCGCATAAGGTAGCTTAGATTCCGAATGCGGAGCGCAGCACTCCGTCAATTGGGCCAAAGCACTTGAAGCATTGTTGAACTGATTGAAAAAGTAAAAGTTCGCATCCTTACTAGGGGGTGGAGTGAATTTACGGAATACGTTACTTTCAAATCCAATGAGAAAAACCTCCAACGTTTCTGTTCTCTTGAGTGTAGTAATCTCATTCATAGTTTGTAGAATTTAGTCGCAATAACTTTGGGTGTTTAATTTAGAATTTGTTGGATTTTAACATTTAGTTCTAGAGGGTTGAAAGGTTTCACTATATACTCATTGATGCCTAATCGTTTGCATTGTTGGACGTAGTCGTCTTCCTCTTCACCAGAGATGACAATTACGGGGATGTGGCGGAAAAAACCACTGCTTCTTATATTAGAGAGAAATTCAAGACCACTGACGCGTGGCATAGTCATATCGAGAATGATAAGGTCGGGGATATTACCTTGGTTTAACCAAGTTAGCCCCTCCAAGCCATCGGCCATTGTCGCGACCTTATACTGCTGCTTGCTCAGGTAACGGCCCAAGATTTTCCGAATACTTTCATGGTCCTCGATTACCAGAATGTGTTCTTTAGTCATGGTTTGTAAGTTTTGTAAGGGGGCTTCTCACCTCGTAAGGCGAAAATTCCGGTTAATGGTTTTCTTCGTTCCCAAGAAAAGTACAACAGCTAAAAAAATCGGTTTGACCTTATCAACAAGGTGATATTAACGCATCTACTATCAACTGCAAACGCTTCAATAGGCCTTATCTCAAAGGATCAGGTCTTGAAACAGTTTTTGGGAGAATTTAATTACAATGCAGCAAGTAGATTATTGTTAATGGGGGAAGGTTTAAGGGATAAACTTCAGGACTGAAGCTTATTTTGATCTTATAGTGTTTGTTCTCAGGATTATAATTCTATTAGTTAGGACTTATTAAATCAGTTTTAAGTCACCCCATACTGTCACAAAAATAGTTCATTTGATCAATTTTTCCCAATTATGAGGTAAAATTTACGTTAACTGTTCATTTACATATCCATCAATTAATAAATGTTAGCCATATAATGATCATCAAAACCCCCATTTTCGTACGTCTACAAGGCTATGTGGCTTCCATTTATGCCATGCCCATTGAGAAACAGGCCATTTTGACGAATTAGCAAGAAGCTTTCTGCAAACTCACAGTTGGCCATCAGGCCAATACTTCGATTCAGGGCCTTGTATTCCTCTCCATTGACCGCCTTAAAGTGCTGTCCAGGATAAGAATAATGGCTAATGGCTTCCATTTTCGCTTTGATGTAGGGGCTGATGTCAACAAAAGTATTTGGGGTAAAACTGGTGTAGGCCACCGTTCTGATTTCATTTGGAGGCAGGGCATACAAACTGGCATTCCATCTTCGAGAAGAAGCTTTTACTGCTTTTGCAGCACAAACGTGATCCCAATGAGAATCGCCTTCCCAATGTGAAAATACGCTGTCTGGCGAAAAGGATTCTACCAATCGGTCAAGATACTGAACCAATTCGTGGGTCCTGATTTCTTCCACATGATCAAAACGCCCCTCTTCGTACCAAGCTAGTTCGTATTTCAATACCCGCGCAGCTTCGCGAGCTGCCTTTTTTCGGGCTTTTCGCATAGCTTCTGACTTTTCTGAGATGGTCAAAGTCAATACTTTTACCTCTGCTCCACTGTCAGCAAGCATTCTTATCGTACCGCCTGCAGCTAATTCCGCATCGTCGGGGTGGGCAACGACGAATAAGACTCTTTTCATTATCAGTTAGTTTGCAGTGAATAAATGTTAATCTAGATAAATAGTACTTAGTCTTTCATTTGACCGAACCTAAATACCGCATACCTAAATGATCATTATGTACTGCAGGGGAAGCTATCATTCAACAGGGAGGGAATCATGATGCAGGTGTAAAGGTAATCAATCCATATGGATTTGCCCTTTAATTGCTTTACAAAGTTAGGGTAATCTCTTCATATCCGCATACCCCAAAACCGGTAATTATTATATAATTGATGTTTGGATGTATCCACATAGGCTCTGGCAGGATACTTGATAAATCTAAGGAAAAACGATACCTTGTCGCGTCTTTATCGCCTCAGGGCTCCCATTCAATTAAACTGATAGCGCCCGCCACATGGTCCAAATGCGCTAAACAATTGCCTAAAATGGATACCCAAGTACTTGAAATCCTGTTCTGGTTCTGCTGCTTCTTGGTCTTTTACGCCTATCTGGGTTATGGTATATTATTGTATGGCCTCCTGTCTATTAAAAGACTACTGACTACCAAGAATACGGCTCCTGCTGATCTTCCCGATCAATCCCTTCCCGCAGTCACCTTTGTAGTAGCCGCTTATAATGAAGAAGATTGGATCGAAGATAAAATTCGCAACTGTCTAGATTTTGATTATCCCAAAGATAAAATACAGTACCTCTTTGTCACGGATGGCTCTAATGACCAAACGCCACAACGTATTCGCCAATATCCGCTTCCCAAAGGAGTCAATTTACGGCTGTATCACGAGGATGCCCGCAGGGGAAAAATCGCTGCGGTCGAACGCATCATGGCCTTTGTCGAAACGCCCATCGTCATCTACACAGACGCCAACACGATGGTCAGCAAAGCAGCCATCCGCAAAATTGTTCGTCACTATCAGAATGAAAAAGTGGGGGCGGTTGCAGGAGAGAAGCGCATTGCGATGAGCGATAAGGATGCGGCCAATTCAGCTGGTGAGGGTATCTACTGGAAGTACGAATCTGCCCTAAAACGCTGGGATTCAGAATTTTACTCTGTGGTTGGTGCCGCTGGCGAGTTGTTTTCCATTCGCACTGAACTGTTTGAAGCTGTTCCTCAGGATACCATTATCGAAGATTTTGTTATGACTCTGGGTATTGCCCAAAAAGGCTATGTCGTGAGATACGAGCCAGAAGCTTATGCCGTAGAAAGCTCATCCGCCTCCGTTCAGGAAGAACTCAAACGCAAGATTAGAATTGCAGCTGGTGGTCTGCAAGCGATTGCCCGACTGAGGCCCCTACTCAATGTCTTTCGCTACGGCTGGCTCAGTTTTCAATACATTTCTCACCGCGTATTGCGCTGGACATTAGCTCCTGTCGCCCTTCCACTTATTTTATTACTCAATATTGCCCTGGCACTACAGGGCTTGGCCCTTTATCAAATCCTATTGGCTTTACAGTTGGCCTTTTACCTGGCTGCCATAGCGGGTTATCTTTTGGAAAAGAAACAAATCAAGCTCAAAGCCTTGTTTATTCCCTATTACTTCTGCGTGATGAATTATGCGGTTTATAGGGGATTTGGCAGGATTACTCGTGGCCGACAATCGGTGATGTGGGAGCGAGCGAAGCGAGCGGCTTAGGGCTGATGGTCGATTATTTCCCTCTTTTCATCTAGCAATTGATCTAGCACATAGTAAGAATAGTGTAAATTCGTTAACGTATTTGACACTAGGCCTTCGTAGGCTTAAGGATCACTTATTTGTTGACTAAATCTTACTAATGAAACGGTTTTCCATCTTTGCCTCCCTATTTGTTTTATTAATTGGTATCGCGGTATTTTTCACCCAGTGCAAAAACGATATCGCCTTTAATGACGATAGCCTCTCCTACTTACCTGCTGACGTCAGTAATATTACGGCCTTTAGACCCGCTCAATTGATGCAGAAAGCGGATTTTGAATCCATCAAAACACAGACCTATTATAAAGATATGCTCGAAGAAGCCAAAGGCGAAAATCCTGCAATTGCTCGCCTTTTGAGTGATCCCTATCAATCGGGCGTTGATTTGGAGCAGCCTGTATATATAGCCTTTAGTGATTTGCCTGGAGCAAGCAATAATAGGCGAAACTATGTACTGATGTCCCTAAAAGATGCCCAGCAATTCGAACAGATGATCCGCGAAGTTCACGATGGCGAAATCATTAGTAACGAACAGTACAAAATGATCCAACACGAAGAAGCGGCTGTCATCGCATGGAACGATCAGGTGGCGATGGCCAGTAGTGGTCATCCTTATGTGGATATTGATATTGCCGAACGCTTTGGTGTTAAAGGTAAAAGCAACCTGGCAGAAAACAGCAATCTGCGTGCGGCCCTATCCAAAGATTTTGATCTAATGACTTGGATGCATACCAATGAACTGGCCAATGATGATTTTTTACGCAGCAATGTCAGCGCTATTGGTCTAGACCCAGACGTACTCAAAGACAATTACCTACAAACCATGGTGCAATTTGACGAAGGCGAATTGTCTTCTACCACTCGCTACGACATCCAAAGCGACCTCCGTCGAGAACTCAACCTATTTTTCAAAGACAAGGTCAAAACTGATTTCCACCCCTATGTCCCTGCCAAAGACCTAGGTATTGCCTTTTCCGTTGCCCTGGATTTCAAAGGCATCAAGCAGGTATTGGCTGAGCGCCCGCAAGCTATGGGCTTCCTCGCAGCTGGCCTGAAAGAGTACGATATCAAAACTCAGGATCTCTTCGACGTCCTCACTGGCGATCTACTCCTAGCGGCCTATCCCCAAGGTGATCAGCCCAGTGGTCTTTTCATCGCTACCATTGCCCAACCTGAACTCATGCAAAGTCTCCTAGAGATTGCCATTGAGCAAGGCGCCCTCAATAAAATAGCCGAACACCGCTATGCCATCCAGCCCAATCTAAGCCAGCAACTTAGTGAGTCCTTTGGTGGCCCCAATAATGAAACAGCCCAATTGCTGATCCACAATAATCTCCTTTTTATCAGCGCTAACGAATCCTTACTACAAAAAATCCAACAAGGCCCCCTACCTGAGGCCGAACAACTCACCAAAACCCAATACCAACTACTCAGCGATCAAATCTTTGGCGCCTTATTCCATACTCAAACCCTCCCCTTCCCAGAAGAAAATGGCCCCTTAGCACTAATTGATCACATCGAGACCCGCACTACCCGCAAGCAAACCAATGTAAGGGTCCGCCTAAAAGACGGTCAAAGCAACAGCCTCAAGCAATTCATCGAATCGATGGTCCAGCAGGCTCAAAGCCGCCCCGAAACTGTAGAAGAGATCATCGGCGAATAAACCATACGGGAGGCTGGTAAATGCTGGCTTTACCAGCCTCCCTCATTTTTTCCCAATTTTTTCTAATCATATTTTGCCTCTAATCATTTATTGCCGTATATTTGCCTCGCTTCTTTAAAAGCGAAAGTAGCTCAGCTGGTAGAGCACGACCTTGCCAAGGTCGGGGTCGCGAGTTCGAGTCTCGTTTCCCGCTCCAAGAATCGATCCATGGGATTCCAGAGAATTCCATAAGTCGTTGAAGACAGGGCCTCTAGGCCCTGTTTTGCTTCCAGCGGCGGCCGCCGAAATCC
>JBCBDH010000457.1:0-5622 GCA_038529855.1 Bacteroidota bacterium
GAGATACCTTCATATCCTTTGGCGATATTATTAATCAATTCCATGATCAATACGGTCTTTCCCACACCAGCCCCTCCAAATAAGCCAATCTTTCCACCTTTCATATAGGGCTCGATCAAATCGATTACCTTAATACCCGTAAAGAGCACGTCTTTCTCTACAGATAGATCTTCATATCTAGGGGGCTTGCGGTGAATAGGATAAGCGTTTTCGCCTTTTTCCACCTTACCAATACCGTCAATCGCTTCACCAACGACATTGAACAAACGACCTTTGATCGCATCACCAACTGGCATAGCAATAGCCTTACCAGTGTCGATTACTTCGGTTCCACGAGTCAATCCATCTGTAGAGTCCATTGCAATTGCCCGGACACTGTCTTCACCCAGGTGGCGCTGACATTCGAGGATCAAATCTTCGCCAGATGGGCGCTTGATAATCAATGCGTTAAGAATTTCGGGAAGCTTAGCATCGGCGTCAGAGAAGCTAACGTCGACGACTGGTCCGATGACCTGTTTCACACGACCAATATTTGCCATGAGCTATTGTAGAGTTTTAGAATTTCTAATGGGTTCCAAAAAATCGCTGCAAAGATAGGGTTTTTATTTCTTTTTGCAAAAGAAAACAAAAGGCATATCTACTACCTAAGCTATGGTATTCGACACAGGTGAAATCCCCTTTGTGAATCCGCTTTTCTTCTGGCTACTTCTTTGTCTTCTGCTATCTATATTGCCTGTAGCTAAGCAATAATTTTTCTATTTTTGCCTCTTGCAAAAAGGCATTTTCATGAGTTGGAACGAATTGGTCAAATTGGCATTACTGGGTACAGATCGGGCAGAAATACCCGATAAGCTAAAAGACCAATGGAATACCCTAGGCATCGCTACCGATGATGCTCCTCCGAGGACTTTGCTCCATGCTGCCGCCTGCTATGCCAATATGCAAAAAGTCGGACAGCCCTTAACCGACTGGACGGGGAAACGCCCGGAGCCCGTACCTGCCAGCTCAAGCATCAACTGTAGCCTGGAATCTAGTATCCACCTCAAGAGTATCCTGGAGAGCGAGCGAAATAACAGCGAACAATTGCTGAAAGAATTTGTCTTGTACCTCGTTCATTTCAAATTGACGCTTCCACCAGAATTACTTCCCAATATCCTTCAGCGAGCATTGCGCGATGCGACCATCTGGGCCTTACTCCAACCAGCTATTGGAGCGCGTGGACAATGGTTAATAGCGCTTAATCCACAATGGCGTCCACTACTTCGTCAGATAGATCATCAGCATTGGGAAACAGGTCGTAAAGAAGAGCGACTGGCCTATCTTAGACAAATGCGAGCACAACAAGCTAAAGAAGTCCCTGAGCTATTAGCCAGTACCTGGTCAAGTGAAGACCATACGACCAAAAAAGCTTTTCTGGAAGTAATGGAAGACCAACTCAGCCAGCACGATGAAGAATTTCTGGAGCAAGCCCTGGATGATAAGCGAAAAGAAGTGCGGATGACTGCTGTCCGATTGCTCGCCCAAATTCCTTCATCAGACTATGCCCAAAGGATGTTTGAACGAGTGAGCCATTTTCTGGAATTGGACGATAGTGATCCAGAAGTACCTCGTCCTTTGATAAGTCTTCCAGAAAAATGTACCAAAGACATGATCCGCGATGGGGTGAACCCCAGGCAAAAATGGTCAAAATCGGGCCTAAAAGCCAGTCGTCTATTGCAAATGCTTGGCTTTGTTGCTCCTGAGCGATGGGAATCACATTTTGGCAGCTCTGCTGAGGAATTGATCAATATCTTTGCTCGTGGTGAATGGGCTTTACTCCTATTGCAGGGTTTGATTGATGCTAGTGTACTTCATAAGAATAAAAGATGGCGGATCGCTCTGCTTAAGTTTTGGATTCGGGAGTCTGGACAAAAAAGATGGGAGGCCCTCAATCTGAAACAACTACTTCCCCAACTCGATAATCTAAGCTATAATGAACTCAGCTTAATGGCGGTCAAAAAAGCTCCTATAGTTGTCGAAACAGCCATCCCCGCAGTCCAATTGCTTCAACTCCCTGGCTATCATTGGGAAGACAAACTGAGTATGCTGACCATCAAGCAACTCAAAACCTGGATCAGCAACGAACATCGCTCCTACTGGCAAAAACGCCCCTACGATCACCTTTTGGCCAATGCCGCGCTAAGTGTTCATCCGCGACTACACAAATACTTCCACGATAAATGGCCCGTGAATGATTATATCTGGGCCACTAGAAGTAAGGAGGTTGATGATTTTCTAAATATCTTAGCATTTCGAAAAAAAATGATCCTTGCGCTGGAGCGTCGCTCCCGCCAAAAAGAGGAACAACAGACGACTTGATCCAATATGGCAAAAAGAAATAAAGCCCCACAGGTACTTCGTCCCCACGCTGAAGACACTTATGCCCATGAACTAAAGGCGCTCGCTAAAGTGGATGACAAAACCCGCCCGCCCCAATGGAATCTCTCCCCTTGGGCAGTAGCTACTTATTTGCTCGGTGGCGAACTGGAAGACGGCACCTTAATTGAACCCAAGTACTATGGCAGCCGCAGACTCATCGAAGTTGCCATCGCTACTTTGGTTACCGACCGAGCGCTATTACTCGTAGGTATCCCTGGTACGGCAAAAACCTGGGTCTCCGAACATCTAGCTGCTGCTATTTCTGGCGACTCTACCCTACTTGTTCAGGGCACCGCTGGCATGACCGAAGAAAGCATCCGCTATGGCTGGAACTATGCCCAACTTTTATCCAAAGGCCCTAGCCAAGAAGCCATTGTTCCCAGCCCGATACTTCACGCCATGCAACATGGCAAGATTGCTCGCATCGAGGAACTCACTCGTATCCCTTCAGATGTACAGGACACCTTGATTACCTTGCTATCAGAAAAAATACTTCCTGTAGCGGAATTAAATACAGAGATACAAGCCACACGCGGCTTCAATCTAATTGCTACGGCCAATGATAGAGATAAAGGAGTTAATGATTTGTCCAGTGCGTTGAGGCGACGCTTTAACACAGTTGTGATGCCTCTCCCCGCAACGATGGAGGAAGAAGTCACGATTGTACAAAAACGGGTAGAAAAAATTGGGAAGTCACTAGAATTACCCGCATCTGCGGCCCCGATTACAGAGATTCGCCGATTGGTGACGATCTTTCGCGAGTTGCGCAGCGGACGGACAGAAGATGGCCGCACTAAGATCAAATCACCCAGTAGTACTTTAAGTACGGCGGAGGCCATTTCAGTAGTCAATAGTGGTCAGGCTTTAGCTGCGCATTTTGGGGATGGGGAGCTGAAGGCTGGGGATTTGGCAGCAGGGATTACGGGAGCGATTATCAAAGACCCTGTTCAGGATCAGTTGGTATGGCAGGAGTATTTAGAGACTGTTGTCAAGGAGCGAGCGGGTTGGAAAGATCTGTATCGCGCCTGTCGGGAGCTAGATGGATAAAATGGCTATGCCTGACTTGTGGGTCTTTTGCTGATCGTGGCTCCACGAAATTTATTATCCAGCATCTCCAACATTTCTTCCCACAATAATTCATATGGAATCATCTCAATAGCCAGGTTTTGGCCAAGGTGAAGTGGGGTTTCTAATAATTTCTCTAGCAGTTTCCTGGTTTTTCCTTCTGTGCGGAAGCGATGGAACTGAGCGGCTTCCATTCTCAGGATCATATTGATGAAAATATTGGCGCGTTTGGTCTCCGTATTGCGCATGTATTTGCGCGCATATTCCCTAAGCGATTCGATGCGATCAATGATAAAGCCATATTGCCCCCGCTGCATCCGAATCAGTATTTGAATGATTAAAATATTGATATTATTGCCTGCTTTATCGCGCGAGTAGATGGGCATGTCATTGAGGAATTTGCCTAGCTGAAAACGCTCTTCTGTATAAGCATCCACTTTCCCCGCTTGTATCAAAAAACACAAATAGCCACGAATAATCTGCCAATATTCAGAAACGATAGGGAAGGTACATTTTTGCTTTTGATGGGCTTTATAGAGATCATAAGCTTCTTGGTAATCACCAGCGTGAAAGCAGATGATAATGCGTTTGATGAGGATGATGTGCCAGTTGAAGCTGGATTTTGGAGTCATGCCACAAGCATCCTTAGCAAACTGTTTAGCTTTTCTAAGCTTTCCTGTCGCCAACAGGGCGGGCAACATATTATAAATAAAAATAAATCTTAGCGATCTAATATTTCGGTGGTCATCGGGAAAGCTTTCGATTGCTTGCTTACAATAATGTATAATATTTTCATAATCATATACAATAGCATAACGAGAAACAATGATGGTGTAAATAAGTCGATTGATGTGATGAATCCCCATTTTAAGCAAGGGTTCAGTTACCTCTACTGCTTCTATAAATTCATCAATCATACTTTGAGTAAAGCTTTCCCGAGTGTTTCGGATAGCGCCTATTTTGCTGTGATATTCACGAACTAGCGACTCTGATTTTACGATTTCCAGTTCTATTTGAGCCAATCTAGCATATTTTTTAGCTAGTATTTTAGATACACTAATGATTGAATAGTGAAACATTAAATCATTGGCTAGGATATGTATCATTCCATGCAACTCAAATTTTTGTAAGCGAGGTAACAAATCTTTCGCTAATTCTATTCCAGCATTTCGCTTACCATTTAACAAGAGTATTTTGTAAATGGCAAAGTCTCGATAACAATCCTCATAATAAGTTAAGTCTTTGTTGTTTGAAAAGGACGGATTAGCGATGAGATAGCGAATCAATGCCTTTTTGAGCTCAAGCCTCAATTTATTAAAATATTTCAATCGCCCTACACTTCCAAGATATGCGGCCGCTGCTTCTTTAGGATTAAGCCCAGGATGATTTATTAAAAAGAGATATAGCTTGTTCAGACGAGGTGCAAAGCTAGGCTCAAAACTAGAAGGTAATGAGGACAGCAATTCATATAGTGCAGTCATTCTACTAATCTTTGATCATAACTAATTAATAATCAATATTTTCCTCTCAGGAAGTACAAGCTCTCTTATTAATAATGATGGTGCCTAAGCTATGTGATATTTAGTCTTGTTACGTAAGCTTAGGAGTATTTTTAAAGATTGACCAACAAACTTATCACAATGACAAATCTGCAAGATTTATCAGGAAGTTGTATTGTACTCAGTTTTCAGCAAATGGCTACGCTTAAAGGAGGTAGCGAGGGATCAAACACGGATAGTACTTCTATTGGCATAGGTGACATTGACACCTTCTAACCAATACATAAGCCCAAGTCAGTACAACAATCTATTCTCTTAATTCAAGGTAAGTAAATTTCGCGTCCGTGTGAAATTTACTATGGCTTTTCTTTGCTTTTATTTTACAGATTTTTAAAGTACTATGGTGCGGAAAAAGCAATTAATGATTTAGTCAAAATACTGATATACAGACCATTAGATCAAACAAGCATCACAATATATAGCCAGACCAGTGTATCTACAAACACTTTGTTTAGTCTTGACTTAGGCCCTTTATCCTCCTACCTTGCCCTCATATTATTTAAAAAGTAAAGCTATATCCTATTAACGAATCCACATTTACACATAATTAAAGTAATATAGAGACCACTAGGCAGGTGCC
>JBCBDH010000458.1:0-5612 GCA_038529855.1 Bacteroidota bacterium
CCAAATTATTGACAACCAAGGGAATAAAGAATTCCGCTTTGGGATTATCGCGATTGTTCTCGACAAATTCGATGAACTGCTCGTGAATGTATTTGAAAACGCTGGGATGGAAACCCCAAAAATTCATAGAGACCAAACTACTGTCCGCTAATGCTTGTCTCTGCTCATTTTCATAATAATAAATGGTCCCATTTTCCCGCTGGATCTTCGTGCGCTCGACCACAGTTTCCAAAACATTACTGGTATCCATAGCACAGACACCCCGCGATACACTACCATTAGCAGAAAGCGTATTGGCCAAAACAAATCCTATCATATTATAGTGATCCTCAGCGGCGTGATTGCTCAGAAAATCAGCCATTTTGCTAAAAGAAGTTTGGCCGTAATAATCATCAGCATTGATCACAGCGAAAGGCTCATTGATCAAATCTCTGGCGACGAGCATGGCATGAGCGGTTCCCCAGGGTTTTTGGCGCTCAGGAAGATTGCTAATGCCAGGGATAGGGGTATTGACTTCTTGGAAAGCAAATTCTACGGCAATTTGATCACTAAAGCGATTGGTAACGCGCTCCTTAAAATCATCGGCAAAATGTTCGCGAATGATAAAGACGACCTTGCCAAAACCAGCGCGAATGGCATCGTAGACTGAGTAATCAATAATTGTTTCGTTGGCAGGACCAACGCCATCCATTTGCTTGAGGCTTCCGTAGCGGCTTCCCATTCCAGCAGCCAATATCATTAGGGTAGGTTTCATGTGCTGTTAGTTTAGTAAAATCGCTGCAAAAATAGGTCTTTTTCAGGCGATATGGTAAAAAAAGTTAATCTGTTTTCCGATTCGCCCCAATTCTTTACCTCTGCTTAACATCAGCGATTTTCTTTGCGAATCACCACCTTTAGCCCCGACCACTTCTCATCGACCGCACAGACTTTTACATCCACTAAACCCATTTGCAATACGGTATCTCGAATGATGTTTTCGTTGAGGTCCGTAGGAATTTTTGCACTTTTCTTATACCAGGATACCCAAATCATCCCATTTCTTTCCATCTCATCGGCCAATAAGGTGATCTGTGATTCAAAAAAAGCACGATCTGGGCAAAAAAGATGGACAAAGTCAGCCAATTGGCTATTGTCTTCTAAAAAAAGGAGGTCCTCGGGCAAGGTCCCTAAAAGCTCAAAATAGTGATCAGGGGGATTCACCAGTCGAATTTTAAACCCTGGCTTGATTCCTAGTTTTTTGACGAGAGGGGTTCCTGAATATCCAGCGGGCATAAGTTAAGCGATTTGGTTGATCTTAAAGATCGCGAATTTTGCTCAACTTTAACAGGAAGAACGTTTATCTTTAAAAGAAGGAAAACGAAAAACCATGCACAAAACAACTTTCATTCTTTTCTGTCTCCTGACCACTAGTCTACATAGTATCGCCCAAACAACAGAAAGTGGAGACATCAATCAGCGAATAGCTAGTATCATTAGTAGTATGCCTGGTAATAGTGGAGACAACTATGAATCGCCCAGCAATAACGAATTAAATGCATGGCATACCTTGATTGGTCATATTTTATCGGGAGCCTACAGCACAGCGAATAGTCAGGCCAACCAATTGGGGTATCAGCTTATTGCCTTTACTGATAATACCAGCAGCCCCAATCAGCTCTACTATATGCTGGAAGAACAGCCAGGTAATAACAAGTATTGGGGGACTTATGTCTTCAATCCCACACCAAGACGCAGTCAATTGGTCATTCAAAGCCCCCACCCTCGCGCGGATTTGAACACGGGCAAAGAAGGCATCTGGGTTTTTCATCGACTACAAGCCCTGGCTTTTTGTCTAAGTGGCAGTCATCGTTGCAACCACAGCACCTTGAGTTCTTGCTCAGGTACCACCAGTATTTGTGGGAGCTCCTCCCCTTACCGCATCAGTGATATGCCCCATGTTGACAATAGTATTTACCACCAAACAACCATCAGCATTTTGCAAAATGCCCCTGGCAGCTATTTTGTCCAACTCCACGGTTTTGGTCAAAGGGTGGACGACCCTGAGTTGATTATGAGCAATGGGACTAGACAAAGTCCTTCCCCTGACCCCATCGTTGAACTTAGAAATGGACTGACCATTGCTGATCCAAGCCTCAATTTCAAAATCGCTCATTTGGATATGACCTGGAATCGATTGATTGGCTTTACCAATACCCAAGGCAGGATGATTAATAGCAGCGCCAATCCTTGTAATACCAGTGCTAGTGTTACCAATGGACAATTTCTACATGTCGAACAGGCTTCTGCCCCTCTGCGGGCAGACACAACGGGTTGGAATAAGATGGTGGATGGCCTGGCCAATGCTTTTGCAGAAGATAGCCTGCCATTGGAGCTACTGGAATTTGGATCGAGAAGGGAATCGACAGGAGTGGTTTTGTACTGGACAGTGGCAGAGCAGAGCGATGTGCTACAATACGAGTTGGAAAGAAGTACACAGCCCAATCAATTTAAAACAATATATGTACAAGATATAAAAGAGCAGCCCCTCCCCTATACTTATCAATATATTGACCAGGAGGCAAGCCCCAGTACCCAATACTATCGCCTTAAAACATTGTTTGTCAATGGCTACTACGAGTACAGCGCCATTATTGTTGAAGCAGCCCTTTTAGCAGATGAGCAATTTGGGGTTTATCCCAATCCATTTAATAAAAGACTACAAGTGGTTTTGCCTGACAATCGCCAATTATACCATATCTCCATATTGGATGTACTTGGTCGATCTATTATTGAAGTTCAAGAGCAAGGCCCCAAGGTAGAACTATCCATTCAAAATGCGCATCATTTGTATTATTTAGTGGTCCGCTCAATGGCAGGAGAAGTCTTATTTCATCAAAAATTAATAGCTCAATAAACTTCTCTAAAGCAAAGCCTACAGGACATCACAGTCGACATGGCTAGGGGGATTTGTTTTATTTTACCTCGGAAAAAGCCTTACACAATCCCTTGGCTTAAAAATCTTGTTTTTCTTTAGAACAAAATGTTGTTGATGGGCCAAATTGGATTTGATTATAAACCTTTATAAAGCTATTTTTGCAGTATATATTCTTTAAACCTTTTTAGGAATACATGTGTTAATGTACAAAATCTTGCTATGGCTATTATAATTACAGATGAATGCATCAATTGTGGGGCCTGTGAGCCAGAGTGCCCCAATAATGCCATTTACGAAGGTGGTGTAGAATGGGCCATGTCACATGGAACAGGGGTTACGGGAATGTATGAGCTCGACAATAATTCACTGCCTGATGGCGATAAGGCTATTTCAGCAGACTCCCTCCAAAATCCTATTGATGATGAGATTTACTACATTGTTCCAGATAAATGTACGGAATGTGTAGGTTTTCACGAAGAACCTCAATGTGCAGCAGTTTGTCCAGTAGATTGTTGTGTGGATGATCCCGATCGCGAAGAAACGGAAGAGGTACTTATGGGACGCAAAGATAGATTGCATATTTAATCATTTATACAAGATATTTGAAAAGCCCTTTGGAGATGATCCAAAGGGCTTTTTGCATTATATGGAGCATGGGAAGTACTCACTCATTAATTTTTTTTAATTTCGTCCCTCTAATTACAATCAAAACCTCCATGCAATCTGACATTCAAATCGCCCAAAACGCTACGCTAAAACCGATCCATCAAATAGCAGAGCAACTGGGCATCCAACAATCATCGCTCCAGCCTTATGGCCATTACAAAGCAAAACTTCCACTTTCACTGATCGACCTGGAAAAAGTCAAAAAAAATAAGTTGATCCTCGTTTCTGCTATCTCCCCCACTCCAGCAGGAGAAGGCAAAACGACTATGTCAATTGGATTGACCCAAGGTCTCAACCGCATCGGAAAAGCCACTACAGTCGTACTCCGCGAACCCTCCCTCGGCCCCGTTTTTGGTATCAAAGGCGGTGCTACTGGTGGTGGTTTTTCTCAGGTACTCCCAATGGAAGACATCAATCTGCACTTCACTGGTGACTTCTCCGCCATCGAAAAAGCACATAATCTGCTAGCGGCCTTGATCGATAATAATCTACAACGCCAAGCCCGCTCCCTCCGTCTCGACCCCAGGACCATCCTCTGGAAACGCGTCATTGACATGAACGATCGCTCCCTCAGAAACACGGTGATTGGGCTTGGTGGAACGGGCTCTGGTATGCCCCGTGAATCAGGCTTTGACATCACCGCTGCCTCAGAAATCATGGCGATTCTTTGTCTGGCGGATGATTTGATCGATTTGAAAAGACGCCTGGGCAATATCTTTATTGGCTTTACCTATGACAAGGAAGCGGTCTATGCAAGAGATTTGAATGCGGCAGGAGCGATGACAGCTTTGCTCAAAGATGCCATCCAACCTAACCTCGTCCAAACGCTGGAAGGTACCCCAGCCATCATCCACGGCGGCCCCTTCGCCAATATCGCACAAGGCACCAACTCCGTGATTGCTACCAGAATGGGGCTGAGCTTATCTGATTATGTGGTGACAGAAGCAGGTTTTGGAGCAGATCTTGGAGCGGAAAAATTCTTTGACATCAAATGTCAGGGAGCGGGATTATCGCCTAGTGCAGTGGTATTGGTGGCAACAGTACGTGCGATGAAATACCATGGTGGAGGCGATCTCAAGACCATTGGTGAACCCCATCCTGAAGCGGTGGCAAAAGGCTTGGTCAATCTAGAAAAGCATATAGAAAATATTCAGCAATTTAAGGTCCCCGTTGTCGTGGCCATCAATCGTTTTACACAGGATACGGAGGAAGAAATTCAGTTGATCAAGGAGCGTTGCGAGGCGCTAGGGGTGCCTGTGGTGCCTGCGGAGGTATGGGCAAAAGGAGGGGCAGGAGCTGAAGACTTGGCCCATGCGGTAGTTCAGCAAATCGAGCAGTCCACTACAGATACTTTTACGCCAATGTACCAATGGGATTGGTCTATTGAGGATAAGATCTATGCCGTAGCAACCAAAGTCTATGGAGCAGACGGCGTCAATTATGCAGCCAGAGCCAAGGCCGATCTTCGACGGATTGCCAAACTGGGACTAGAGCATCTACCCGTTTGTATTGCAAAGACCCAAAAATCGCTCTCTGATAATGCCAAATTATTGGGTAGACCCAGTGGATTTAATATTACCGTGCGGGAAATTGAAATTGCTGCTGGTGCGGGCTTTGTCGTCCCTATTACGGGAAATATCATGCGGATGCCTGGCCTGCCACTCGTCCCTTCTGCCGAGCAAATCGACATTGACGAGAAGGGCAATATCAGTGGACTATTTTAGGTTTGGACTATTCCTGAGCAAAGGGGCGATTAATAGTTGATTTATCACCTGGTTGTTGGGGCTTTCCGACCAATAGCTCTTCTTCCTCTAGCGGAGCCTCTTCATTCAAGGCTTCCCAGAAGTAGAGTTTGCGTTGTTTAAAATTGATGGAGAATAAGCCATTTTGCAAAAAGGGATAGCCCAAGATACCGTCCAACTGCATGCCATAGCCCGCATTGAGGGAACTAATGTAAGCTAAAACGCCATTGTAAGGAATCTGGCGAAAGAAAACAATTACAAGGGCTCGACCAGTCTAAAGCAATCGCTTC
>JBCBDH010000459.1:0-5587 GCA_038529855.1 Bacteroidota bacterium
CTCATGGAGCAATCTACTGGTGCCGTAATATCTGAGGGTTCGGGAATAGCCAAGGCACTAAAAGTAGGGATAAAGCAGAAGTGGGTAGGTCCAATCTCCAATCCTGGGAAATTTATACCTCCAGTAAGCCCCACAGGAACGCCTTGCACACCACCTGGTGCACTATCCAATGGTCGGTCAGCGAAAATCGAAAAGGAACGCTCACTTTTAAGAGAGAAAAGTAAGATTCTTCCATCAATTTCTCTAGAGTAAATTTCCTGATTAAATTGTCCGTATGTTGGCGTCGCTTTTACTTTTACTTTAATGTCTAGTTTTCCTAAGATTTCTTTTCGCAGTACTAAGTCTGCTAACTGTTCAAAAAATCCTTCTGGATTAGGAAGAATCAAACTAACTGAATTATTAAAACTGAAATCAAAGTCAATATATTCAGCACCAGGAGCAAAAGTTTGATTCTGTCCAATTCGAGAGCCATTAGCGATGGCTAGGTGTTCAATGCCCAAATCGCCCAAAGCATTAAATTGGGCATAAAAATCATTGTGGTATTGGTCGTAAAAAGGGGGATTAGGGGCGTAGATATTGTAAAATAGCATCTGCTTGGCTGCAGGGCTGGTCAGAACATCTCTGGCATCCTCAAATACAGGAGAAAAACCCTCTCCCAAATCAATAAGATCCCTTGCAAATGCCTGAATACCAATAGGTAGATTGGCACCGTGAAAAGGAGAATCAAAGGAAATAAATTTTTCCACCTCATGGTTTTCCCCATTGATTTCCATCTCTCGTAATGCCCATTTACCAACTACACCTCCCATACTTGCTCCTATAACTATTGTTGGACTTGAGCTGCCATTCATCGCTTTTAGGCCATTGGCCCATCGGATGACTGCCTTCACCCCTTGGGCATTGGTTGGTATATCGCCTGCCCCATCATCAAAGTCTACATAAATCAAATCATATCCTTCTGCCTCTAGCGCATCAATTACAGGGATACCTGTTGTTGTATTGCTGAAGGGAAGAATCGTTGATCTCATAAATCCAGGACCCAATGGTCCAAGGCCACCCGCACCAAATAAAGCGATTGTTGGATTGAATCCTTCAATAAAAATCAAGGGTTTGCGGATGAGGTTATCACCACATTCTGGATTGTAGTAGATATGAGCAGTACAATGGGGAAAAGTCGTATTGACTGCATCAGGGGTAGCTGCATATACACGACTTGTGGCAGGAGCCTCAATCCACAAAACGAACTGTGTCCAAAGACTATCGCCCTGCGAATCGACATAATAAAGCTTGATGTGTTTTAAACCATCCTCCACATAACTCACAGCAAGACACTGATCCAAATTCATGCTCCGAAAACCCAAACCATCCCCAAAGTCAATTTGAACTTGCTGGATGTTCTCCGTGGTATTGGTGTATAGCAAATTAGAGGATAGGCAAAAGGTCAAGTTTTGTTGGCTAACTTCACTTAGCAAGCTATTCCCTACAAAAAGCTGACGATCTACATATGGACTCTGTGGCCGTCCAACCACATCCTGCAATTGGCCATTGAGGGAGTCCAAGAGATTGAGGTCTACGGCATCCTCTCGCAAACGCTGATAGTCAAAATGCAATAAAGAAATGGGAATGGGGCTGCTATCTTGCAAGGTATCACTGATTCCCAAATACCCATTCTGAGGGTCAGGTAGTAGGGGTGTGCTGGGAAAATGCGCTGTTTCCAGCATACTGTAGATCATGCTGTATCGAGTAGAATTGACCCAGTTGGAGTCAGATAGTGTTCCATTAAAAGCGTCAAGGGGAATATATTCTGGTGCTTTGTCAGCTAAAATGTCAGTGTGTACTTCAGTTAGATCAAGGGGAGCTAGAATGTGATCGATTTGCTGTTGAATGTCTGCCATGCTTTGTGCAAAAAGCTGACTAATAGACAGACATAGCCCGATCAGGAATAATGGGAATAAACGATTCATTATCTTAGTTTTAAATAGCGTTATAAAATATTGGTACGACAGGAGCAGCACTCGCAGTAAAGCGAGCAATGACCAAATACCAAATAAGTAGTTAAACCAGTCCGTTTATAGACTAATTAAAAGAAAGAAAGAATCGAGCGGGCTTAAGAAAAGAGGTGCTCAAGTCACCTGTAAATTTGGGGAAGAAGTTAAACGAAAGAATGAATAGTGTGGGCTTAGTTGTCTTTGATTTTGATCAGCCAAACAACCTGCCCAAGGCTGCCGACCAAAAGATCAGATAAGGATTTCATAGCTTTTATTTTAGTTTTAAATGCAAATTATTTAGTGGAGCTTGCCTTGAAGTAAAACGAACTGAACTGCGCTAGCAGCACTGGTTGTGATACGCTGGGGACACTGCTCTGGAAAAGTTTGTTATCTTCTCTTGTGTACGCAAGAAGCCCATAATTAGGAGAAATGTCAATAGGAATTTGTTCTCTTTTTAGGAGCATTTGAATATTGTATTTCATAATATGAACAATTTTATGTCTACTATTGGCCATTTTCTCCCTTTTGCGGAAAAAAGGGTATAACTGTCCTAAAAATTATGCATTTTGGAGATGCTGGCCCATCAACTAATTTTCATATGTGAATATGACAAAAGCGCAATTATTGCAGAAGGATTTATTCGATGCCATCCTTCGCAAAGAAAAATCAGACGGCATCAACGAGCTATGCGAACTACTTCACCTCAAGCGTTCTGCTATTTACAAACGCTTGAATGGTCAAAAACAATTGACCCTGGACGAGTTGCTACTGCTCAGCGAACACTATCAGTTTTCTATCGACAAGGTTTTGTCCAATACTTCTGGAAAAGCCATTTTTGATTTCCCTGCCCTAAACGGCCCCCCGCGATCTTATGAAGAATTTTATGGGTCCATTCTAAATGATATGGAAATCTACAGCCAAATACCTGGATGTCGAGTCAGCTATGTGAGTACAGATATTCCTATTTTTCATTATTTTTATTTTCCTGAACTAACGGCTTTTAAGATGTTTATCTGGAGCCGTACCAATTGGGAATGGCCCAGCCTCGAACGCGCTTATTTTAGTAGCCAAACTCTGCTCAAACAGTATCCAGTTGCGCCAATTTATCGCCGCATGTTGGATATCTACCTCGATCTGCCCTCCATTGAGCTCTGGAATGCCAATATCCTTGATAACACCATCAATCAAATCCAGTACTACGCCAGTAGTGGCATTTTCAAGGAACCCAAAGAAGCCTACACGCTTTGCAAACAACTCCACGAGCTGGTCGAGCATTTTATGAATATGGCTTACACTGGTCGAAAGTTTATGCCTGGGGATTCCAAGAGGAAGGAACGAGGCGAATTTCAGCTTTATCACAATGAAATCACTTATTGCACCAATATCGTTTTGGCGGAAACGGATCACGGTAATCTAGTGTTTGCCAATTATGACAATCCCAATTTCATGCGCTCCCGTGAGGAGAATGTCATTAACTACACTATAGAATGGTTTACCAAGCTCAAGCGTCGATCCCTGAAAATCAGCGGTGAAGGCGAGCGCAATCGCGTACAGTTTTTTCGTACCCTGGAAAATCGGGTATGGGAATTAGAGCGTTATCTAGAGCAATTATTGGGTTAAATAAAGGCCAGCCCAGGCGTTTATCTCAATTATACTAGGCTTAATCGAGCAAACTGGCGACTCATTATTAGAATACGTATAATCTATATATGAGACGCAGCAAGGAATTATTTAAAGCAAATATCGACCCCCATCCAAATGGCTACCCGCCATTTGCTCTGCTCATTTTTGTCCTTATTTTTGGAATCTGTATGTTTTATTACAGCATTGTAGAAACACCCGTTAGTAAGCCTTCCATTGAGCTGTGGGGAGTGGTATTCCTTGCCGTACTGATCTTGGAAATGATCCTGATCCAAATCAGGAAGCCCAAAGAAAGAATCATTCTAGTAGAGGAAAGCGATGGCTTGAGCGTAGAAATCTGGGATGCACAAGAACTCGTAGACAGCCAACCTATCAGCCAAGTCAAATACTGGTGGAACTACAATTTTGGTGGCAATTTCAGAGATGATGACCAGTATTCCAATAATAGTGACCTAACGGGAACTGGTGCCGCCAATGGACTCTACCTCTACGTCCAAATCAATGGAAAGGATAAAGCGCCCATCCACCTAAAAGAGATGGAAGGCAATTGGGCCAGTACCCCCCATTGGAACTACTCTTTGGAGAACCTAAGAGATAGAGAAACGGAGGTGACCCGCTGTACAGATTTGAAGAAGATAGTGAAGGTGCTTCAAGCTTATGGGTTTTGAAGAACTAGTACCGCTCCAACAAACTAGCCTGCTGCTTAATCGCCTCCCGAAACTCGGCCTTCAAACGATCAATCAACTCCCCAGTTGGCAATACATCCTTAATCGTCGTCACTCCCTGCCCGGCCGACCAAATCGTCTTCCAAGCCTTTGCCTCCGCCTGCGCAGCGTCCAATTCCTTCCCAAAATCAATTCTGGCCTTTTTGCTCCACAATTCCTCTGTAATGCCCATCGCCTCCAAGCTAGGCCGTAGGAAATTGGCACTAACTCCAGAAACCGCCGCAGTGTAGACAATATCACTAGCTCCTGAATCAATGATCATTTTCTGATAGCCATCGTCAGCCTTACTTTCGGCCGTATTGATAAACCGCGTTCCCATATAGGCCAGATCAGCGCCCATCTGCATGGCCGAAGCAATGTCTCGTCCATTGCTGATACAACCAGATAGTAAAATCGTCTTATCAAAAAAGCTCCGCACCTCTGCCACCAAAGACATTGGATTGATGGTTCCCGCATGTCCACCAGCACCCGCAGCCACCAAAATCAAACCGTCTACCCCTGCTTGCGCTGCTTTCTGAGCATGTCGCCGCTTGATCACATCGTGGAAGACCAAACCGCCGTATTGGTGCACGGCATCCACCAAATCAGAAATGGCACCCAGAGAAGTGATGATCAAAGGTACTTTGTGCTTAATACACAATTCCAGGTCCGCTTTTACCCTAGGATTACTGTGGTGAACGATCAGATTGACACCGTAGGGGGCAGCCTTTTTACCAGTTTCTGCTTCAAAACGTGCCAATTCTTCTTTGATTTCGATGAGCCATTCTTCGAAACCTTCGCTGGTTCTTTGGTTCAAAGCAGGAAAAGTACCTACGATTCCTTTTTTACAACATTCTATGACCAATTTAGGGCCAGAGATCAAAAACATAGGAGCGGCTACAGCGGGCAGGCTGAGGTCTTGGATAAATGCGGCTTTCTGATTCATATTGATTTTGTATTTGAGCGGCTAAATTTAAAAAATGCTGCGATAAATTCTTCAATTCGTTCAAAGCATTTCAAGAAAAGAACAGCTTTTAGGCGAAACTGTTGTTAAAATCTGACTTTTGGAGAAGAGCCATTTTACTTTTAAAAGCTCCTCCAACAATTTCAATGATCCTGTGTTCCAATTCCATGCAATTCAATAATCGAGATCTCGATCGCATCATTCAAATGGCATGGGAGGACCGAACGCCTTTTGAAGCCATCCTTTTCCAGTTTGGGCTAAAGGAAAAGGAGGTGATTAAATTGATGCGG
>JBCBDH010000460.1:0-5579 GCA_038529855.1 Bacteroidota bacterium
AGCAGTAAGTGGGCCAAAGAGGCTCAAAAATTGCTGCTCCCCGACTGGCTGAGCGCCTGCAAAAGCTTTTGGGCAGCGGATAATTGATCCATTTTGAGTAAGCAAAGGGCTTTATACCATTGCGCTTCTGAGCGATTGAGGGCATCGCTGTTCAGAATCACATCGAAAGCGGCGAGGGCTTGGGGGTATTGCTCACTTTTGAGGTAGGCGAGACCAGCATAGAGCTGTACATCATAGCTAACTGGATTATTTTCCAGGTATTGGCGGAAAAGAGGAGCGGCAGCGGAAAAGTTTTGTTCCTTGTAGAATTGCTCTGCTTTTAGCAGGGTGCTCTCTGTATTAGCACTTTTTTCGGTGAGCGAAATAGGGGGAAGGTCCAGATAGCGATCTGCCACTTGGCTAGGATTAGTGGGAGATTGAAAAAGATAAGACAGGGCGACGAGAAGTACTAAAACGGCAGCAGCGGCGGAGGCAATTCGCATCCAGCGGCGGCGAGGTAAGGGTCGAAGGGAGGCTTTGCGATTGTTGCGAATGGTTCTTAGATTCTTGCGGAAGGCTAGATCTGCTTCTTCCTGCTGGATGGCCATCCCCAAGTCGCGATGCAATTGCACTTCAGCCGCCAACTCTGGATCGTTTTGCAAGCGTTCTTCAAAGGATTGATGGGTTTCCTTGGACATTTTGCGGTCCAGGTACTGCTCTATTTGATCGTACAATTGTTCGTCTATAGCCATGATCGACAGTTTTATAACTTGAGTTCATTAAAACGGGGATCAGACTTGATCATTTGAACGAGGCGCTGTTTGCATTTGAACTTTTCCTTCTTCACTACCCCTTCGCTCTGATACCCCATGATATCTGCGATTTTTTTCATTTTGGTTTTTTGGAAAAAGAGTCGAAGCAATTGTTGGCAGCGCTCTTTTAGTTGTGTGAATTTCTCTTGAAATAGGTCTTGGCGTTCCGACCAGATGATATCGTTTTCTATGTCGTGTTCATCTTTATATTCCCTATCGTCGGATAAGGTTACCTCAGAACGGTACTTTTTCTTGAGTTCTCTCTGCCAAATATTTCGGCAAACACCAAAAAGAAAGCTATAGAAAGAGGAGGTGAGTACAAAATCGGGATTTCGCGATTTGCGATAAAAGACAATCAGCCCTTCTTCAAAAACGTCTTCTGCGGCTTCCAAATTGCCATTATTTCTTTTGACCCAAGCCGCCACCCGATGAAAGTAGGCATCATATACTTTCTGGATGAGCTTTGAATCGTTATTTCGGAGGCCATTCAGATAGTCATTATCCTCTCTTGAGGCCGTAGTACTTATAGTCATTGGTAAGGTAAAAATAGCTTCATTGAAAAAAAAATCAAAATCCAGGGGTAACCTTTTGGGTTCGGGGAAGATTAATAAGCAAATCAACTGATCAAAGCGCTTTAAAGAAGCCAAAGGTTCAGTTGTCAATTATCAAAATACAAGGAAAGCCCCATGAAGATATATATTTGATTATTACCGCCGGATTAAGTGTGTAGCCCTCTTGCCGTTCTGCGGCAGGGGGTTCTTTTTTGTCATCAATGGATAAAGTCCATCTCTCAAAAGGGAATCTCTGGTTCATTAGCAATTGTTTCTTATCTTAATCCTGCAAACATCGCATTTTGTCACTCTTTATCAATCTCACCAACATTTTCTCAACAAAAACGAAAAGCAACATGTACTTACCCCAATCCCTATCTCTATTGCTATGCCTTTGTTTGTTCTGTACTATAGAGCTAAAGGCACAACCACCCGACGTAGTAGAAATCGGTGTACTAGGCAATGAAGCCAATTTGCGAGTGGATATTAACGAACCACTGGATGCTCTTGTTAATGCACCTGACCCTCGATACACGACTTTTTGGATTTATGGCGACGGCCACTATGTCAAGGACCTAACGCCAATCTTCAACAATAGTTTGACTAGCCCTATCCAGACTCACCGCTACGCTGCAAGTACTAACTATGATGTCAATGCTTATCTCCTCGACAGATACAGCAACCATGCTCCACCACCACTATTTGCCAATCCTAACAATGTCGACATCAATAACCTAACCGTCCCTCCTACCCTTCAGGTCCCCATTATCGACATGGGCAGAAGCATCGAAATCGACACCAATCACGATGCCCGCCCCAATCACAAAACCGTCTATGTCCTTTCCTATCTCAATGGCCGCGGACAAAAAGACGACGAAGATCCAAGTCAAGGGCAGGGGTCTAGCGAAACGGGTAGGATCTTATTCTTCTACAATGGCATAAAAAACGGGAATGCTGTAGACCCTTCTCCCGCTTCTTTCAGTCCCTTCAAGACGCATCTGCCCCACTACTCTGACCAGGCCCGCCTCAGTCCTTCTGAATCTACACTGGCTTTTGATGGCGTCCATGGTACCCAATTCCAAGATGACTATGCCGACGTTATTTCCTATCAATACATTTATGGAGAAGTCCCAAAAGATCAATCCAATGGACAAGAAGTCTTTCCAGAAGGGCGAATTTTTCATGCATTAGACAATGATCCCAACCTCGTGATCGGTGAAACTTTTCGCTTTCTGGCCATTATCACTGGACAAAAGGATAATTTGAACGAACTCATTGGCCGCCCTGATTGGGGGGAAGTCAGCCCATTGGCTCCTAATGGAAAAATCGGTGCTGAATTTATTGAAGACTACTACATCCTGGAACAGCCCGTCGTCGCCGCTCACGACCCCAACCGATTGTACATCACGGATATGTGTCGCTGTAGCGATGGTAATTACGAAATCGAATACACCCTGGATTTTTGTAATGATGGTGATGGTCGGGCGATTGAAGCGATTATCCGAATCATTGATGAGACAAAGAACTTTTATTGCTATGAGCGCGTCAGTCACTTTCCTGCAGGCAATATCTCAACCACTTTTCCCAGCTCTCCAGGTGGAGTGCCTCATCAGTGGACCGAACACATCACCAATATCTTTTTGGCGCCTGCGGCAGAAGAATTTGAGCCAGATGATGAGAAAAGCTGTGGCAAATTGGTTTTCACTTTAGTCACCCCAGAAGAGAATATCGCCAATTTAATCTTTGGAAAAAGTCTTCCCCTGAAAGCTTGTGTGAGTTTTATGGTAGGTGGAGAGGAGGTTTGTGCGGAGCATGAATTGGATCGCTGTGAAGAACTACTGGACAGTGCCCAAAACCCATGCGAACCCGACTGCGATTGCAAAGATGTTGCCGCTAGTAGTGGTGTTGGAAGTTCGAGTAATGATGAAAATGGGTCTAATACAGGAAAGGATTTCGAAATAGTAAGACCAGCCACCTGGCCCATATGGGTATTTGGTATCCTGGGGCTTAGCCTTTTGATTTTCGGTTTCTATGCTGGAAAAAGAAACAAGGAATAAAACCTATTGATCGTGATAGTGATCCATTAAAACGATGGGATCGCTATCACTTTTTTTGTATATTAGGACTCTCCCAAATTCCTACCTATGAGAGTTTTGCTTAGCTTCATCATTTTCCTGTCCACATTACTACTTTCCGCCCAAACCCCCAATACCGAACAGGCGCAATCCTGGACTCAGGATGCCATGCAATATCTCGATTCGGCCAAGCCCGATAGCGCCCATCTCCTATTGGAACGCGCCCTTACCTTTTATCAAGACCAAGACGACCTAAAGACTTGGATACGGGTATTCCGACAAGCGGGAGCGAATGCGCAGCAGCGCGGAGCGAGTGAGGAAGCTATTGCCTATTACACAGAAGCTATACAGAGACCCTGGCGCAGGGCGAAGGACAGTCTGGAATGGGCCAATCGAGCTTGGGTATTTGCCAATCGAGGATTTACCTACAGCAGCGGCTTGGGCAATTTTCAAAAAGGCATTGAAGATTACGAAGCTTGCAGAAAGATTTTTGTCGATACCCTCCAACAGGAAGACCTCATCGTTGCCCGCTATGTTTATACGCAATTGGGGAATATGTATACACGCATAGGAGATTACGAAAAGTCGCTGTTCTATCTTGGCAAGGTAAGAGATAAGGCCATTGATAATGGCGATAGCAATCTGGCGGCTGAGGCTTTTGGTGATATGGGGATTGCCTATGAGTCTATGGACAATCGAAAAGAAGCCTTGAAAGCCTATCAAGAGGGACTGGCTTTGGAGGATTTGGGGCCGATGGCCAGTAGTTTTTTGTACAATAATATGGCGGTCCAATACAGCGCCTTGGGTCAATATCAAAAAGCCCTAAAAAGCAATCAAGAAGCGGAGCGTATTATTGCCTCTATGCTCAAAGAGCCAGGTGCGGAAGGACAGCGGCGTTTGCAATTGCGCCGTAATGCCAATCGACAAAACTTTGGGCATATTTACAGCGGTTTGGAAGAATATCCACGTGCAGCTGATTATTATACCAGTCTTATCCAAGAAGCTGTAGCCCAATATGGCACTAGCCAAAGACGAGAAGTAGGTAAATTGTACATCGACTACGGTCAGCTCTTTGAGGCTTGGGGCAAAACCGACAGCGCCCTTTACTATTACCAAAAGGCCCTGCACTGTGTTCTCCCCAACTTCACCATTGCCAACCCGCTTACCAATCCCAATGCCGCTAGTTTTTATCCAGAAAATACTATTTTGGAAGCCTTACAAGCCAAGGCTCATTTGCTGGCCACCCAAAGCCAAGGAACTGATCAACTGTTCTTGAAAAAAGCCCTAGAATGTCACGAGCTGATCTTTGTAGTAGAGGAACAATTGCGACAGCGCTACCAATACGAATCTTCCAAACTGGCCCTCATCAAAGAACGCCGACAACGCACCGAACAAGCCATCGAACTGGCCCATCAACTTTGGCAACTGACCGATGAAGAGGACTATCTACAAAAAGCTTTTCGCTATGCCGAGCAGAGCAAGGCCATCGTTCTTTTAGAATCCTTAAAAAAACTAGGTGCCCAAAATATGATTGGCATCCCAGACTCGCTCCTAGAGCTAGAGCGCTCCCTCCGCCAAACTGAAAGCGACATCCGCGTGGCCAGCATAGAAGAGCGCCTAAAAGGAAAGGAAACAGACCAGGACTTACTAAAAAAATACCGCGATCAGCTTTTCCAAATAGAGCAACAACAACAGGATTTGAGCAAAACTTTCAGCGAAGCCTATCCCCAATATTATCGAAGAAAATACCAACTGGCGCCTATCCGATTAAGCCACCTCCAAGAAAATTTAAAAAAGGAAGGCCAATGCCTGATCGAATATTTTATCGGAGATCGCTATCTCTTTGCCTTTGCCATCGCTGGTAATCGCTTACAGCTCATTCGCAGCGATAAACCTGAGCAATTTGAGCAACAGCTGGATGATTATCGCACCTTGATCAAAAAGAAATGGCAGGAGCGGCAAGAGGTGGATCGCTTTTGTCAGCAAAGTCATGCCCTTTACCAAAGCCTCATCGCGCCACTGGAGATCGCTGAAAAGCGATTGATCATTATCCCAGATGGCCAGTTGTCCTATCTCCCATTTGAGACATTACTCACGGCCAAGAGCAGTAGTGACGAAATGAATACACTCCCCTATCTGCTGATCATTTGCTGATGCAGCAG
>JBCBDH010000461.1:0-5573 GCA_038529855.1 Bacteroidota bacterium
CTGATTTGGTGACGGCTTTTAATACGGCCTTGACGAATGAGATCAATACGGCTTTGCTACCTGTAGGCAATTACGTAAAGCCCAATTTCAATACTTATGATGGGATGTTCCGCCCCACTAATCTGTATTTTATGACTTCCTCAACTGGTTATACGACCGCTGGTCTCGAATATCAGATGACGATGTATGGGATGTATTCCAATCGCGAGATACCCAATTCAAATGCCAAAACAATCGTTCAGGGCAATCAGACCTCTCTGGGGATTCAAAATAGTAATGCCACCAATTTGACGGCCTCCATTCGCGATTATGTGGTTTTGAATACCCGCAAGGATGTTATCGCTAAGGCCGCGCAGGTAGATGGCAGTGATTTCTCTTTGGGTAAGCAAAGCAATGGCAGCTACAAATTGTATTTGAATAAGAGTCGAGTACAGATTGGAAAATGGTATTACTTCAGTGCCTTGAAGAAGTATATTGTACAATTCAGTACGGATGGTGTCCATCACGATACGAGTTATAAAGATCCTTTGGCCTATATTGAAGACTTGAAGGCCACCAGATATGCTGACCCACAGCCACGGGCGAATGGCATACAGGATGTTGATGTCAAAAGGCGCGATGGTGTTACGGCTAAGAGCCAACCCAACTGGGCTTTTACCATTTTGCTGACGCTGGCCACGCTTTTTGTATTGAGTCTTAATCCTATGACTGCCCCATTCGCTACCGTAGCTGCGGTCCTCGTCTTCATCGTTTTTCTCATTATTGGCTTTGCTTGGCATATACACGTAGCGAATAGAACACAGAAAAGTGAACAAACCATCAAGAATGCGAATGCTCATTTCAACATAAGTGAAATTGACTATGACTACAGCCAGGTCGTATATGGGGAGCTTGGCCGCCCTGATGTGGATATGACTTTTTTGAATAGCGATGGCCAGAACAAGATTGTTTATGAGACTGCTACTGATCTGAATTTGAAGTTGACCAATAATTATGCTTCTATTGACTGTTACACAGCAGCAAGTGGCCCCAATGGTGTAGCTTCTACGATTACCATTTCTCTCCCCATTTTCCTAAATAATTATGCACAGGAGATGCAGAAGAATTTTAGTGGCAACAGCAATTGGTCTTGCTCATTGGATAATAGTGGGAGCAGCCCCAAATTGGTTTTGACCTGTATCAATGATTTTAGTTGGGCAACGGGAAGTTCAAATGCATTGAGCTTTAAATTTAGCAATATCACCTGCACCTATCTAAATGGCTTGTCGATGACGGGAACCATAAGAACGACCCTTGCCAATACCTCTGACGATTCAAGTATTACTACTGCACAGCGATTTAACTATCAGTCTACTACAGAAAAGGAGTACCTGCTCGATTGGAGTCCAATTAATCAAACTGGGTTTAAGCCTTATAAAGCATTGCAAAGTAGTCCTTTCAAAATCAGCTCAACAGATAGTAATCCTACTGTTCTAGCTACAGGGACGATCATTCTTGGCAGTGGAGATAACCAGCAAGAACTCGAGTTTAATTTGACTTATCAAAATGATTCGATCAATAATAAAGGGGTGAGAGCAGCCATGATCAGTACTAGTAAGAATGGCCGAAATTTTTATGGCGATTATGTTATACCTGGGGATGTTTCACAAAGTGCAGCGGCTTATCTAAACAATACCAGCCAGAATCCAGGAATCCAATTTACAGTAAAAGATGCGAATTCCTCAGATGAATAATCCTCCTTCGCCATCGCTCAGTTAGCGGTACACCCAAAAAACCAAACACCTTGGCTCAAAGGGGAGCCAGAACAATCATAAGGAGTGGCCAGGCAGCGCTAGTGCTGTCTGGCTGTTTTGCTTTCATAGCTGGTCAATACCAACTTTTCTCCTCTTTTTTTAAAGGCTTTTGCTGATTGATGAAGTGAACATGCAAAAATTTGATAATCAATTGATTGGAAAGGTTTTTATCCTGCTTGCTGAACAATAGTACATGTATATTTCCTCTCTCTAAACAATAGTGCATTCTTTGCGAACAATAGTGAATAGCGGCTATTGCTTTTGTCTGCATCTTTGGTTTATCAATACGCAAAAGTACTTCACCAGTAAAAAGATATTTCGCATTAGAGGACAGCATTTTCGAGAAGTATGGGGTTAAAACGCCTCTTTTTGAGAGTGCTCTGTAGTATGGGAAGAAGCTGCTTAGTTAAGGTATCGAGCTCAGAGAACTAGTGGCTTCTCCCATCTTTTTGACCTTATGGATAAGCGTGTATTTCTATCATATATTTTAACCTCAACCTCTATGAAAAGATCATCAAAAACCAGGGCCATTCCCTCCAATGGCCTAAACAAGGAGAGCAAAAAAGCTCAGATTACTTCCCGTAAAAACCGACAGAAAAATACTCGCGACCAGTCTTACCGTAATTTACAGGATACAGATGTGACCGCTAATCAAGGCTATGATTTGTTTTGTAGCATGAACAATACTGCATTTCAGTATTTTATTGGCGAATTAATACCTGATACTTTTCAGATGTCCATTACCCTAAATAGTACGCCCACTGATTATAACATTTCTCTTCTGCCTTTTACGGATAAGTCTGCCGCTCAGAGTGTAGATGGAAATAACAATGTATCAGTGGCCATTCCTTTTTCTGCCTCTCCTGCTACTAATGATGGGGCTGAAAGTTTTACTGGGACAACAACGCTAGAGTTTGATATTTCTCAGATGGTATTGAACAGCTTTAGAAAGGGCAATATGCTGGCTCTGGATGGGACGACGGGCAGTTATATGTCTTCTGGTAGTAATACGACAAGTATCAGTACGAATACGGGCTATGCTTTTGAGGCTTGGGTAAACATGTCTTCCTCAACTACTGATATTCCCATCATTTGTGGACATTTTCCCTCCTCTAGTTCTGGGAATACTTCTTTCCTCTCTTACAATGCTTCGGATAAAAAACTCTCCTTCCGCGTAGGGGGTAATTTTTATGAGTCTGACGAGATTGATAATTTAGTGGATGGCAATTGGCATCATGTGGCTGCTTCCGTCGTTAGCCAAGTCATTAGCTTTTACGTAGATGGCGTTTTAGTGGGAACACAAAATTGTTCAGCAAGTAGCTATAGTGCCAATCAAATCGTTATTGCTGGTGGTGCGACAGGTGGAACTTCCAATTTTAATGGGGATATCACGGATGTGCGCATGTGGAGCGTTTCTCGCAGCCAGTCTGAGATTCAGCAATACATGAACGTTGATATGGAAACCCTTTCGGCCTTCCCAAGTGGATTATTCCAACTCTGGAAGTTTGATGGGAATCCAGATAGTCCAGTCAACAAGATAAACACCAGTAATGTAGGGACCTTTGAAGGGACGGCCTCTGTCAGTCAACCTCCCAAGCCAACGAAGTATTACATGGTGAATTGGCTAAGTACAACAAATGTATTTCAGACCCCTTCCACGGTAATCAATGACAATAATGATCCCGATTTGGTAACGGCCTTTAATACAGCCTTAACCACAAAGATCAATACGGCCTTATTGCCTATTGGCAATTACGTACAACCCAATTTTAATAATTACGGTGGTCTTTTCCGTCCCAGTAATTTATACTTTATTACTTCCTCTACAGGCTACACGACCTCGGGTCTTGAGTACCAAATGACGATGTATGGGATGTATTCCAATCGCTTGATCCCAAGTGTAGATGCTAAAACGACGGTTCAGAATAATCAGACCTATTTGGGCATTTTGGATGATGCAACGACGAATGTAACGGCCTCTCTTCGCGACTATGTGGTCTTGAACACCCGAAAAACCATTATTGCCAAAGCCGCAAAAGCAGCCGCCAGCGATTTTTCCTTGGATCTCCAAAGTAATGGGACCTATAAACTGTATTTGAACAAAAATCGGGTACCAATTGGGCCTTGGTACTTATTCAGTTCCTTGAGGAAGTATGTCGTGCAATTTGGTACCAATGGGGTCAACCACGATACGAGCTACGAACAGCCTTTGGCCTATATTGAAGATTTGAAGAGCACTAGATATGGTGATCCACAGCCTCGAGAGAATGGCATTCAGGATATTCAAATCAAAAGGCGTTCTGGTGTTACGGCTAAGAGCCAGCCCAACTGGGCCTTTACCTTCTTTATTACAGCAGTAGCAGCAGTTGTATTATTCCTCATCGCTGCTCCTGTAGCTCCAATAGCGGCGCTCATTGTATTTGTGGTCTTTATCATTATTGGCTATACCTGGCATAGACGGGTGGCCAAAAGGGCGCAAGATCGAGTAGGGAGTCGCAAGAATGCAAATGCCCATTTTACGGTGAAATACATGTTATATGATTATAGCCAAGTCGTACAAGGCTTTCTCGGTCAGCCTGATTTTGATATGACTTTTCAGAATGCAGATGGGGAAAATAAGATTGTTTATAATACCGCTACAGATCTAAATTTGACGCTGACTAATAATTATTCATCTATTGACTGCTATACCGCAGCAAGTGGCCCCGATGGTGTAGCTTCTACAATTACCATCTCGCTTCCGCTCTTCCTGCAAAAGAATGCAGACGATATGCAGCAAAACTTTAGTGGTAATAGCAATTGGTCTTGTACAGTTGATAATACGGGTAATGCTCCCAAATTGGTCTTGACTTGTATCAACGATTTTACTTGGGCAACGGGAAGTTCCAATGCACTAAGCTTTAAGTTTAGTAACATTACCTGTACCTATTTGAATGGAGTGACCATGTCGGGCACTGTTCGAACCAATATTGCCAATACTTCTGAATCTGCCAATATTATTTCCGCACAGCGATTCAATTATATAGGTGTGGCAGAAAAGCAATATTCATTGGCTTGGGCACCGCTCAATCAGGGTAAATTTGCTACCTATACTCCTCTGCAATCTAGTCCTTATGTCATTAGTTCAACGGATAGTAATCCTACGATCCTAGCTAAGGGAACCATCGTCGTTGGTTCTGGGAATAATGCACAGACGCTCGCCTTCAATTTGACTTACCAAAACGATTTGGTGACCAATAAAGGGGTAAGAGCAGCGATGATCAGTACCAGCGGAGGTAGCGGTAGGAATTATTATGGCCAATATGTAATACCAGGTGGGGCGATTACTCAGAGTGCAGCAGCTTATCTGAATAATACGGGGACTAATGCGGGAATTGAATTTACCGTTAGCAGTGCCTCTTCCTAAAATTAATCCTATTTATTCGTCATCGCTAGAATAGCGATACACCCAAAAAACCAAACAAAGGGCTCCATAAGAGCCAAAACAGCTTATTATTAATGGCCAGGTGGTGGTAGTGCTGCCTGGCTATTTTTTGTTTTGATAGCTCGCCAAAACAGCTTTTTGCTCGCCTTTTTTCAAGAGGAATTTTGCTGAATAATCAATATTTATATATAAGTATTTGATAATCAATTTATTGGCTAGGTGCCTATCTTTGTCACCAAGTAATCGTACAAATATCCGCTCCTTCCCTAAACAATAGTAAATTATTTACGTACAAAAGTGAACATCATCAACAGCACTCGTCTGTAGGTTTAACTTATCAATACACAAAGACCACC